>CAZLKI010000224.1:2803-5160 GCA_964560035.1 uncultured Synechococcus sp. | reverse complement strand
ATTGCTTCTAAACTAGATTCTAAGTTTTCTATTAGTTGACTAGAAACTTTAGTTAAATTTTGATCGTCAGATATTGAGCTATCAGATACTTGCCGATCGCGGATAAGAGGCTTGTTGAGAGAACTGACCTCCATTGCTAATAGCTTCAAAGGCTTTATAGATGCCAGAACATTTAGAGCAAAAGACTGATTTGAGTCGCGATGTTCGACTAAAACTGGCTTAATGACTTCGGATACTGTAGAAAGGTCTGGGGTTTCAGGTTCAAACCCTAACTTAGCAGTTGAGCTATCTTTGATTTCTTCTTTTACAAATATTGAGTCTATGAACTGTTCGGGGATGGGCTGATTCGCAATTATGATTTTAGGTTTAGAAGTGTTATTTACCTTTGTTGAAACTTTTTGCGATGTAGAGAAATTGCTCTTAGTGGGATAAACGGCACTATAATCAGCGATCGCCTCGGACAGTAAAGAATACGCCTCCTTGCCTATGTCTATAGGAATAGAACTGGGAGCGGTTTGGATCGCTGCTTTTACGATTTGGTATGGAGTTAATACTCCTAATAAAACTACGGTCGTACCAATTAGCTTTATACAAATTGATTTTGATATTAGAGCAGCTAAGTGCCCAAACTCAAGTCCTGAAGGACGAATGTTTAAATTCATGCTTCGTGTTAGCGAAAGTATTCTTTTCAAATTTAGCCTCCTCGAATTGTCTATATCCTTTCAATTTTTAAGTAATTTACAGGTACAGGTTTTACAGTTACGGCTCCACACACACACATATATTGAAAATTAATCCTGACCAAAAATACATTAGTTTTTCTGATTAAACAAGTTCATAAAAAACAGACAAATGTGTAATTTTGTGCATTAACTCTAGATTGGCACCCCTACGCATATTTAAAATAATTAGTCAACCTACAATTAGGAGATTAATGTCCAAAATTTTTAAATTTCCAGCTTAAAAGACAAGTTAATTTATGATGGGTTAATAATTTTAATAACTAAATTAAAAACTCTCCCAGTCAAGAGCCTATAGGCTTAAATCTTTTATATATCTTTAGCAAGATCCAAATAATTTATTCAATAACTTTTGGGGATCTATTCGAGATTATGTCGTATTTGCTTTCAATTACTACTTATTTCTTTAATAAGCTGTTATTTTCTATGAAAGTCTTCATTTAAAAATTTACTAAATAAATATTAAATATTTATCAAATTTATGAGCAAAAATCTCTTTAACTATTTAGATTTAGTTAAATTTGGATATAGCTGGATAGATCTACTGCAAATCAATCGAAACTAATGGCAAGTATTAAAACTATCAATAAATCAAACCAAGACTAGGAGTTAGACTGAATGTAAAGCATAGAAATTGCCAACCTTTACGCAACTTCAAGTTAGAAGTAAATAATTCTTTAAAAACATAAAATTTTAAGAGGTCTAAATTATGGTTACTGTAGTTTCTCCCGTAAGTCAGCGTAAGCTTACAATCCAAACCTCAGAAATTGCCCCTGAGACTACTGTTATGCGATCGCTTGATTGGGATCGAGACAGATTTGATATTGAGTTTGGGCTGCAAAACGGTACCACTTATAACTCTTACATTATCAAAGGCGAAAAAACTGCCCTAGTTGACACCTCTCACGCCAAGTTTAGATCGCTGTATTTAGATGTATTGAAAGCTGAAATTGATATTTCTACCATCGATTACTTAGTTATTAGCCATACCGAACCCGATCACAGTGGCTTAGTCCGAGATGTACTAGCGATCGCCCCAGAAATTACAGTGGTCGGATCGAAAGTGGCAATTCAGTTTTTGGAAGATTTAATCCATCATCCTTTTAAGCGTCAAATTGTCAAAAATGGCGATCGAATCGATCTAGGGCTGGGGCATATTCTCCAGTTTGTGAGTGCACCTAACCTGCATTGGCCCGACACTATGCTTACTTTTGATTTTAAGACTTCGACCCTATTTACCTGCGATGTGTTCGGAATGCATTTTTGTGACGATCGCATATTTGATGAAGATTTAACGGCGATCGCTCCCGATTATCGGTTTTACTATGACTGCTTGATGGCTCCAAATGCGCGATCAGTCTTAGCCGCGATGAAACGAATGGATGAATTAAGTGCTATCGATACTATTGCCACAGGGCACGGTCCGTTAATACGGCATAACTTAGCGGAAATGACTGAAAATTACCGAATTTGGAGCCAAAATCAAACTAAGGGTGAAACTAACGTAGCTGTATTTTATGTTTCCGATTATGGATATAGCGATCGCCTGACTCAAGCCATTGCCAAAGGAATTACTAAAACTGGGATTGCGGTCGAAATGATGGATTTGAGATCGGT
>CAZLKI010000224.1:0-2703 GCA_964560035.1 uncultured Synechococcus sp. | reverse complement strand
CGTAAGGAAAATATTAAACAAATTAAAGCTTTAGATGCGGATTTAGATAAGGCGATCGGTAGACTAGCAGGGGGCTTGTACATTCTTACAGCAAAAAAAGGTGAACTCCAAAGTGCCATGTTGGCATCGTGGGTAACTCAAGCAAGCTTTAAGCCCTTGGGAATTACGATCGCTGTAGCTAAGGAGCGGGCAATTGAGTCTTTTATGCACGTGGGCGATCGCTTTGTTTTAAACATCCTTGAAGAAGGAAACTACTCCAAACTCATGCAGCATTTTCTGAAAAGATTTGCACCGGGAGCAGATCGCTTTGCGGATATTAAAACCCAAGTTGCTAAAAATGGCTCACCCATATTGGTAGATGCTTTAGCGTTTTTAGAATGTGAAGTTATTAGCCGCATGGAAGCCAGCGATCATTGGATTGTTTATGCCACTGCCGAAGAAGGGAGAATATCTAAGCCTGATGCCCTTACTGCTACCCATCACCGTAAAGTTGGAAATCACTATTAAATTCTCTTGCGAATTCAAAACTAATTCAAAAAATTACTGAGGTGTCCACATGATTGCTACCCTAGAAAAAATTCAATCCCAACTTGAAATTAAGCAAATTGATGAGGAAATCGATGAATATGAAAGTGTTGCATCTAAAATTCATACTCTAGAAGATTGGCTAGAAATGCCCTTAAAAAGTACAGAATGGCTAGATGGAAAATTAGTAGAAAAAAGTGAGGTGACCATGAAACATAGTGGAGTTCAAGGAAATATATATTTTTATTGGCGCAACTATAACTTATCCAAGGGACTAGGAGGAAAGGCTTTAGTAGAAGTACCCTGTCGCACTATCGATCGCGGTCGTAAGCCTGATGTTGCCTATCTCACTCCAGAATTATTAGAGAAATTTGGCGAGCCTAGTGCTTTTCCTCAAAGTTTTCCTTTAATTTCCGAAGTCATTTCACCTACAGACTACATGGAGGAAGCGATCGCCAAGTCTCAAGAATATTTAGAATCTGGAGCCGAGGAAGTATGGCTGGTATTACCAGAGGCAAAATGGGTAATTATTATTACTTCCAAAAGTCAGCAAATATTCACATCTGGAGCCATTAACACTCAAAAGGTTTTACTAGGATTTAGTATTTCCCTAAATGAGTTATTTGCTTGAGTGCAAACACTTACGATCGCATTTATAAAATTGTCTGCCAAATTCCTTATGGTAAAGTTGCCACCTATGGACAGATCGCCGAACTTAGCGATCTAGCAGGTAAGGCAAGGCTTGTGGGCTATGCTCTATTTCGGATCGACCCCCAAACTTCTGATGTGCCGTGGCACCGCGTTGTTAATGCTCAGGGTCAAATTTCGGAGTCCCCTTTTCGCAATGGCGGAGATTATTTACAGCGATCGCTCCTCGAACAAGAAGGAATTAAATTTTCTCCAAAAGGTAAAATCAACCTTAGAGAATATCGATGGCAGCCAATGTAAATAAATCTTAATAATTAATCTAATCAAACCTTAACCTATGTGGTCTGTAAGTCATGATACGGTTTCATGAGGGTTTTACTTTCGATGTTGCCCCATATACCCCAGCTAAATTAATTTCTAGGCTACTAAAATATGGCATTTACACTTCAGATTCTTCACGCTTCAGATTTTGAGGCAGGTATTCCTGCTCTTCAAGATGCTGTAGGATTTTCCGCAGTTATTAACGGGCTTAAAGATGACTTTGCTAATACTGTAATCCTCTCATCAGGTGATAATTATATTCCCGGACCTTTCTTTTCTTCTGCGAGTGATAGAAGCCTAGATAGTGTGCTTGGGAGTGCTGGTCCGGGCAGAGCCGATATTGCTATTCTTAATGCGATTGGGATTCAAGCATCAGTTTTTGGTAACCATGAGTTTGACCTTGGTACTGCCACTATTAGCTCGCTTATTGTTCCTTCAGGCGCATATCCTGGAGCATTGTTTCCCTATTTAAGCGGTAACCTCAATTTTAGTAATGATGCCAACCTTAGAGGCAGAGTTGTTGCCGACGGACAAGAAGCAAGTACTATCCGCGGTCGCATTGCTCAAACCTCAGTAATTACGGTTAACGGTGAAAAAATCGGACTTGTTGCCGCTACCACTCCGACCCTTGCTTCAATTTCTTCTCCCGGAGCAGGTGTAGTTATTACTCCAGCTAACTCTGGTGATATTGATGCATTAGCCGCCATAATTCAAGAAGATGTAAATGCGCTTAAAGCTCAAGTACCTGGACTAAACAAAATTATCCTTCTTGCTCACTTACAGCAAATCGATCTAGAACTTAGCCTAACTTCCAAACTACGGGATGTAGATGTCATTATTTCAGGTGGTTCTAATACTTTATTGGCTGATAGTGGCGATCGCCTTAGATCTGGAGATACTGTAGTTAATACCTATCCTTTAACCAGAACTGATGCAGATGGTAAGCCGATTTTAGTAATCAATACTGATGGCAACTATAAATATGTCGGTCGTCTAGTTTTGACCTTTAACGATGATGGCACCATTGACACCAATAGTCTTAACCCTGCCATTAACGGAGCATATGCCACCGATGATGCTGGAGTTGATGCGGCATTTGGTAGTAATGTTGACACAAGAACAGTCGCCGACCCGCAAGTAGTGGCAATTACCGATGCCTTAAGAACCGTAATTGTCGCAAACGACAGCAATATTTTTGGTAAAACTAGC
>CAZLKI010000223.1:0-5177 GCA_964560035.1 uncultured Synechococcus sp. | reverse complement strand
ATCGAGAACGACATGATGACGTTGTAGCGATAGATGCGTGAATAGGCGATCGCGTATTTTCGCTAAGCGATCTCCTGCTTGCCCGATCGTGCGCTGCAACCAGCGATCGCTTTTTGTATCTGTAGGACTAAAGGTTAAAACTTCTGGCATTTCCACACCGATACCGCGCACCATTGCAGCTAACTGTGTTTCGCGCCTGCGTTCTACTTGCAACTTAATTGCCGACTCTGCTCCCTGCTCTGAAGGCTGATAAAATACTTGTCCTTGCAAGCTGCTTGGTAAATATTGTTGCTCGATCCAATGATCGCGATAGGCGTGGGGATAGAGATATCCCGCCCCATGACCGAAACCTTTCTTATCGCGACTGCTATCCTTAAGCTGATTGGGTACATCGGATTGGCGCTCCTGCTCCACCGCCGCAATCGCATCGAAAAATCCCATGATGCTATTTGATTTCGGAGCATTGGCAAGATAGAGCGTTGCTTGAGCAAGATGATAGCGACCTTCAGGTAAACCAATGCGATCAAAGGCTTCCGCACAAGCATTAACAACTACCACTGCTTGCGGATCGGCAAGTCCCACATCTTCACTCGCCAAAATCAGCAAACGTCGCAAAATGAAACGCGGTTCTTCCCCTGCATAAACCATTTTCGCTAACCAATAAAGCGCCGCGTCAGCATCAGAACCACGCACACTCTTAATGAAGGCGCTAATCGTATCGAAATGCGCGTCACCTTCTTTATCGTAGAGAACTGCTCTTTGCTGAATCGATTCCTCTGCGACAGCTAAGGTTAGCTTGATCGCGCCATCAACATCGGGTTCAGTTGTTTCTACGGCTAATTCCAATGCATTAAGCAGCGATCGCGCATCACCATTGGTAACATTAGCTAAATGGGCGATCGCCTCTTTTTCGATCTGCACATTTAATTCGCCATAACCGCGATCGCGATCTTTCAAGGCTTGCTCTAATACTCGCCGCAAATCTTCTTCGGTCAATGGCTTTAGTTGAAATAATCGCGATCGGCTAACCAATGCTTTATTCACTTCAAAAAAGGGATTCTCAGTAGTTGCACCAATCAGAATAATCGTGCCATTCTCGACCCAAGGTAATAATGCATCCTGTTGCGACTTGTTAAAACGATGCACTTCATCGACAAACAGAATCGTGCGTTGATCGTGATAACCGCGTTGGGTTTGGGCAGTCTCAATTGCTTCGCGAATGTCTTTTACGCCTGCGAGTACAGCATTAATCGCGATGAAATGAGCGTTGGTGGTATTGGCGATAATCCTTGCGAGGGTAGTTTTTCCTGTTCCAGGAGGACCATAAAAAATCAGGGAAGATAGGCGATCGGCTTGGATGGCACGGCGTAGCAATCTTCCTTGTCCAAGAATATGTTCTTGTCCGATGAATTCTTCGAGGGTACGTGGACGTAAGCGATCGGCTAGGGGAGCTTCGGCAACGGTGATTTGATGGCGATGAGACTCAAATAGGTTCATGCTAGGCGCTGCTGAGGGTGATCGTTATTCAAAAATTAATAGAGACTCAATCTGAGTGATTAGCTTTTCTAGAACTTTTTGCTTTTTCTTGTCATCCCAAACGGTCGATTTTTTTAATTGCTGCATTGATGTGGTAAATCTAGTTTTTAAAGTGACAGGTTGTTCAATGACTTGTCCTGCTTTAATTTCACAAATTTTTTCCTTGATTTGAACTAAAGATAAACCTTGATTTATCGTTTCATTGAGTAGGTCTTCTCGCGCATAGGTATCTTTAACCTTCGCAATAGCCGTTGCCTTGGTATATTCGATTTTTCCTTGACGCAAAGCCTCTAAAACTTCGGTGGGTAGATTGAGCAATGGGAGACGATTAACTACGAATGAATACCACTTGATGGTTTGTAATGATTCAAAAATACTAATCACGCGATTAGAAATCTCGGTGAGTACCTCGTCACGTTCCTGTTCGGGAGTGACCCGCATTTTATAAAGATTAGAAGTTACTTCTTTCTCAGGTATCGCTAATTTTAATGCCAGAATTTGCAAAATTGCTTCAGTTTCTTCAACAGGATTTAAGTCCTCCCTTTGTAAATTCTCGATTAAGGCAATTTCATAGGCTTGCTTAGTCGTCAATTGATGGACTACCGCAGGAATTTCGGTAAGTCCCAATTCCTTCGCAGCCCGAAATCGACGTTCACCTGCTACTAGTTCATAGCCTATATCAATGGCGCGAATAATGATTGGTTCTAAAATTCCATACTGCTTAATTGATTCCTGCAACTCCAACATTTTGTCAGGATCGAAATATCGGCGCGGCTGAGACTTAGGTAAATAAATATCGGCGATCGCAGTTAAGCCGTTAATAATCAAATTTCCGTTATCATCATCATCTTCATCATCAAACAAAGCGATGTTAGATAGTTTAGTCTGCACCTTAGTTGGTTTAACGATCATAGTTTTTCCATAGCCTCCGCTACTTCATCAAAAATTTTCAAGATTGCGCCGTTATTTCCTTTTTTGTTACTCCCAATATAGGCTCCAAAGGGTTTTAGAGCTTTGGTTGCTTCAGCAAATGCTGTAGCGCGAGGCAGTGGCGCAAATACGGGGGCGATCCCCGCAAGCTGTTCCTTGATATCAAATAAAGTTTGTTGATCCATAGCTGTAGAAGAGGCAAATATGGTTGGTAAAAATCCTGCTAACTTAAGATTTTTATTGAGCCGCTTTTGGACTTTCTTGGTTGTGCCAAGTAAAAGGTCAGTTCCCATTAGTGCCTTAAATTGAGTTTGAATTGGTACAAGCACATGGGTTGCTGCAACCAAACTAATTACGCTTAAAATCCCTAAACTTGGGGGGCAGTCAATAATTATAAAGTCATAAGTTTCTAAAAAAGGCGCGATCGCGTCTTTTAGCCGAAATTCCCTAAGTTCTTCTAAAACCAGTTGTTGCTCTGCTTTGGCGAGATTGAGGTTAGCAGGACATAAGTCTATTCCGTATAGATTCTTAATGATTGGCAAAGCGATCGGTGATTCGTCATCCTCTTCAGCAATTAAAGAGTTATAAACACTTAACTTTAATGTTCTTGTGTTCACCCCCATAAATGCAGTGAGCGATGCTTGAGGGTCCATATCGATCAACAAAATTTTGTGCCCACGATTGGCAAGATGATAACCAAGATTTTGGGATACTGTTGTTTTTCCTACGCCCCCAGCTTGGTTAAATACGGCTACTACTCGACTCATTTTGTCTCCATTTATTCGGCGCTGAGTTTACTAAACCTAAGAAAATACATTTGAAATTTTGTCAGTGTATTTGTTTCTACAGTCCCTAGATTTACACAAATTTAGAACCCAATAGAATTTAGCATAACGTTATGCTAAGAATCAAGCACAGTGTTTTTATTATTTTTTTGCGATGATAAATATTTACGATCCTCCTCAAGAAATACTCCAATCAGAAAAATTTGAGTCCTTAGTCTCTAGCAAAGATATTCTCATCAAGCGCATTATTTCAGCAGGACAGATAACACCTGAAGGTCATTTGTCTCCTTAGTAAAGTGTATTAAGATTAATTTTGTATCGATCGAGATTAAATACCTTCTGTAGATCGAGAACGCTTTCATAGCGAATCTCAGTCTTTGTTGACTCTAGAAACTGGTCAACGAGGGATTTGGAAAGTTCGGTGTATGGGACACTCGCAGCCTTAATGGTGCGTCGCAGAAATCTAATTTCTGGAGAGATAGGGATAGAAAAAATTTGAAAAGAAGAGTGAAACATCAACAAAATATCACTAGGAATACGAGATCTAGCATATTCCCTGTAATCTTTTATGTATTTATCGAAAGTAGGCTGATTTATTGGAAGCAGATCCCTAGTTGGAACTGGAACTGCTTGTGCATCCGACATCAGTAGCTGATCTAACAAAAACTGACGTTCATTCCAGACAAATACACCTTGCACAATTAATCTAGGCGATTTGCTAATCGTGAGTTGTACCCAAGGACTATCTAAATATCTAGTATCCTCAGATATAGAAGGCTTGAAGATAAACGGTCTGATTACTGAACTCGTTAACGGACGTAAAACAAAAAAGAGATTGACTTCTGGACAAGTCGCTCGATCGGATTGGGACAGGGCAATTTCATTAGTCTTAGCAAAAACTTGATCGGATATGGTGGTGACATATTCTTTGAAAAGAGAAGTGTTTGGAGAATAATAAAAAGGTACTGGATCGAATGGTTTGTAGAATTCATCGATAATCTTAATTGAAGGCTTGGTGTTTTCACATATTTTCATAGAATAAACATTACTTGGGAAGAACACACAGACTGTGGACAATAAAGTAAATATTGTTAGAGTCGTGATTTGTGATTTTGATTTTGATTTTGGAAACATAAGAATGAAATTATAATCACAGGAATTATTATACAATGCAACACAATGTTACACAAGTAGCAAGGAAGTCTAGAGAGGTTCGATCGTTCTATTTGAGATCGCCAAACTTTTTAGACCACCACTTTTTTTGTGTAGTCCAGAAAAATACTAAATCTGAATGATCTGGACGTTTCATCGCATTGAGGTCAGAGCACTTCAGCATTAATTTATCTTCTCCGTTTTTATTATAGAGATATTCAGCGAGAGGCTTTTTACAAACAGGACAGGCAAATTTTGATAATACTGCGTGGGAAGAAATTCTAGTTTTGACCTGTGGAGTCTCCCACTGATTAGTGCGATCGCTCCAGAACATCACTAGATTCTCACAGCCATGCTCACACTTAAGAAAATGACCACCACTCACCTTCTTGGAAGGAATCTTACTGAGAGGATGGTTACAAGCAGGACAAGCCACATCCGAAAGCTCATTTTTTCGATTACTTGGCTGCAAATCACCACTGAGATTACTGTAAGCCCGCGCCAGCATCGGTTGAAAATAAGACTGATGCCAACCAATCAAATAGCTTTGCCATTCCAATTTACCAACCGATATTTCATCCAAAGTCGTTTCCATCCCTGCGGTAAAATCGGCTCTGAGCAGATCGGGGAAAGTCTGATGCAACACATCATCCGTAGACATCCCCAAAGCCGAAGGCTCAAGCACTTTTCCCTTCAGTAACACATAGGTTCTATCCTTAAGAGTCTTGACGATCGCCGCAAAAGTACTCGGTCTACCCACACCCTGACGCTCAA
>CAZLKI010000222.1:0-5221 GCA_964560035.1 uncultured Synechococcus sp. | reverse complement strand
CACGATTGACCTTATCAATTAGAGCTTTAGCACTATCAAGGGTTTCAGGTGGTAAAAATCCCCAACGTACGCTTTCAGTCAAGAACCAAAGATCGTGACTCTTATAAGGATAAGAAACGCTTCCTCTTTCATCTTTCCAGTAATAAGCAGCCATTAATTTATCATCAATTACGCGTCCATCACCCATATCGTACTTGCCCATAAATGGTGGTTCGAGCACGTTTACGGGCACACTAAAGTATTCACGTCTTGCCAAAATTTCTGACATCTCCTTACGATTGCCAAAATCATCGCACCATTGTTGCGCTTCCATGATTGCCTTGAGGATTGCCTTGGTTGCTTTAGGATTCTTGTCTACCCAATCGGCACGCATAGCGAAATATTCTTCAGGATGGTTTTTCCAAATTTCGGCAGTTAAAGCGGGCATAAAACCGATTTTCTCATCCACAATCCGATAGGGCCATGGATCTCCAGTACTAAAAGCGTCCATCGTTCCAGTTTTCATGTTTGCCACGGTTTGTGCCGCAGGAACGGTAACTAATTCAACGTCTACATCAGGATTGATTCCCCCTGCTGCTAACCAGTAACGTATCCAAAAATCTTGATTAGCTTGGGGGAAGGTATAGGCGGCTTTGAATCTAGCTCCATCTGCTTTCATCTTCTCAAATACCGACTTAGCGGCATCCAATTTTAAGCCCATTTGCTTACCTTTGTGTTTGCCAGCGATCGCAATGCCATTACCCTGAGTGTTCAACTGCGCTAAGACATACATGGGAATTTCTTTATTCCCTTTTGTAATCTTGCCCGTGGAAATCAAGTAAGGCATGGGCATCTGCCACTGACCTCCATCTACACCGCCACCATCGGAACCAATTTCTACATTATCCCTAGCCGCACCCCAATTAGCTTGTTTGGATATGTCAATTCCGGTCATGCCATACTTTGCAAAAAATCCTTTCTCTTTAGCAATAATCAAAGGAGCAGATTCGATAATGGCAATATATCCTAATTTAGCAGTAGGGGTCTCGACATCAGCATTCGTATTAGTTATAGGATTTGTGGCACTTGGTAAGTTTGGAGCGTTTGTAGCTTCGGGCGGATTTCCTGTACAGCCTTTGAGTAAAACTGAGCTTAAAGCAGTTGCCCCCGATATGGCTATAAACCGCCGCCGTGAAAAATTGCTAAATATATTGTTAGACATAGTTATTAACTCTTTATTTTTAAATGGATAAATTTAAATGGATAAATAATCGATAAATTAAGGCATGGGAAAACTAGGCTGCGATCGCCTATCGATCGATTTCTTACCAATCTTTAAATCGGAGATACAGAACAGATAAAAGCAATTTCAACTCATATAAATGAAAAATTAGATGAAAAATTAGACTAAGAATCTAGATTTGAAAGTTAGTCAAATTGATTGATTAATATAGATATCTTATAGTCAGAGCCAAATAGAGTAAAATCAATAATTATTTGAATATAAATAGATTTTTATCTATGGTTACTTCATTGCGTATTTTGATTAAAAAATGCTCCAACTTTTTACTTTGTAGAATGGAATTAGGATGTCGATAAGTTCAGCTACTATCTGCTCCGAAGGCGATCGCGCAATGCAATAGCTCCTTTAAAATTAGGATTGAGCCTCAAAGTTTCATTTACAGCTACGCTTGCTTCTGGGTATCGCTTCATCGCAAACAGAGTCACACTCTTCCCAAATAGAGATTCATATCGGTCTACTCCACCTCGCAACGGTTCACCCTCGATCGCCCGATTAAAGGCAGTTAAAGCTTCGGGATAGCGGTTTAGGTCGTAAAGAATTCTGCCAGAGTTATGCCATGCTTCGGCAAAGTTCCCCGCAATTTGTGTTGCTTTACGATAGGAACTTAGAGCTTGATTGGATTGCTTAAGACGAGAATAGGATGTCCCGCGCTCGAACCACGAGTTGTGAAGATTAGGATCGAATTTTATGGCTCGATCGTAGGAGGCGATCGCTTCTTGATAACGACCTAAACTAGCAAGGACATTTCCCTTAGCGTGCCATCCTTCGGCAAAATCAGGTTTAACTTGGGTGGATTGATCGAAAGCAGCAAGTGCCTTTTGATTATTACCTTCATCTAAAAGTTTAACGCCTTCATAATAAAATACATAGTTCTCTTGACTGGCGATGGCGATATTAGGCTGAGTTTGTCTGATTTCTTCAGAACGCTTAAATGCAGCTCTTGCTTCTTTATATCTACCAATGCGAGTATAGCCCACTCCCTGCCCTTGCCAGAACACAAAATCATCCGCCGAAATCTGCTCTTTATAAAGTTTTGGATAAGATAGTTCGGGAGCAAAAGCTGTAGCTTTGGTATAGGCGATCGCCGCTTCATTATTACGACCTAATCTCCGCAGATAAACCCCACGATAAAACCAAGCAGGTCCATAGTTAGATCTGAGAGTAATCGATTTATTTAAAGTTACCAATGCCTCCTCACTTTTATTGAGGTCGCCCAAGGCTGTACCTTTATTGAACCAGAAAATATAATAATCTTGAGGCTCCAAACGGTTACTATTTCCCTTTCGATTAACTCGATCGACTACAACCCCATTACGAATCCTAATTGCTCGGTCGTAGGCAGCGATCGCCTCTTCAAACATTCTTAGGCGGGCTAAAGAAACTCCCAGTCCATTCCATATCTCTGGATCTTTGTCACCACGGCGATCGGCAACAGCTTGCCTAAAGCAATCTAGGGCTTCTTCATTATTGTTTAAGCGTAATAATCGACTACCTCTGAGCTTATAGTTAGCTGCTTGACGCGGTAATGAACCAATATCACAGGCAATAACCGATTGACTCCGAATCACATTAGGAGTGAATAGGATCGAAACAAGTCCTGAAACTGTAAATAAGATACCAGTGATTGTTAGTTTTAATAATTTTGAATTCATGATTTGATTTAACTCTAAATTTGATTTTTGATTAACTATCCCTTAAGTGCATTACTGAGCTTCAGGAATAGAAAACTTTTCTGGAAGTCTAGGTGCGCTTACAGGTGGGGAAGGTGGTTCATAGTAAGTCTGTGGAGGCTCAGTGTAAGTATTTTCATTGGGGGTATTAATAGGAACTTGTTCAGTTAAAACTCTACGGATTATCGGTCTAGGCGCAAGGGCTGCGGCAATCTCTGTGCTAGCTTTATTAGCTATCCATTTTGCTTCTTTCTGCCAATAAGGAATAGTAATTTTTCGGTAGGCGTTGAGAGCAATTCTCCACTTTTTGATTTTGTAAGCCGAGTTTACTTCATTAAAAGCCGTTTTATTTTGATTCCATCGTTTTCTGTATTCAATTAATATTGAATCGACTTTAGCTTGTAATGGGCTAGTTTTGGGGATCTTTGCAGCTATAGTTTCAATTTCTTTAAGATCGGAGCCGCTTTTAATTTTTGCTTGGATTTGCTCAAATATTTGGACTTGTTGTATTTGGACTTGTTGGCGCAGAAGTTCCCCTTCTTCAGTTTTTTTAGGAGTATCAACTACAGGATCGGATACGGGGTTAGAGACAACTACATTATCGACTTGATAAAGTCTTTTAACTGCTAAGGTGCTAATTACAACTAAAGTCGCGATCGCCGAGCCAAGTAAGACTCTACTTGAAATTTGGGTTGGAGATATTTGTGATTTTGGTTTAATCTTAGTTTTATTCTGAGTCTCAATAAATGTTGACTCTATCGAACCTGATATTAGATCTAATTGACTTGGTTGAGTCGAAATATCTACAGCAGTAATTGAATTTTGAATCAGTTTTTGATTATCTAGATTATTTAACAGGATTTGGGCGGGCTGAATTAACTGAGTTACAGGAACAATTGGACTAATTTCTACATTAATTTCTTCAGTAGATTTTATAGATGCTAAATCTTTTAATACTTGATTAGTGGAAATATAACGCTGGCGAAAGTCGTACCGCACCATCTTGTCTAAAATTAAAGCTAGATCGGGGCTGACTTCGGCTAAATCTACCCATTCAAGCTCTAAAGTATCGGGGTTTTTGGGAATAAACTCAGGGTCTAAACCAGTGAGTGCCTGAATCGCAATTATCCCGACAGCATAAATATCACTACCAATCTGAGGATATCCGTTTGCCTGTTCGCTGGGCATATAACCCATAGTGCCAATGGTAATTGTAGATTTAGCCCGTTTTGAATTGGTAATAACTTGAGTATAAATTTGCTTAACCGCACCAAAATCAATCAAAATTATCTTGTCATCTTGTTTACGCCGAATTAGATTTTCAGGCTTGATGTCGCGATGGATCACCTTTTGTTGATGCACAAATTCCAGAGTTGTTAAAATATCCTGCAATAAATTAATTACCTGTGCCTCGCTCCACTTTTTACCTTGGGGCAATTCTCGATCTAGTCCATGTCCCTCAATAAATTCTTGAACTAAGTAAAATTCTTGGTTTTCTTCAAAATTTGCCAGTAAACGCGGAATTCGATCGTGGGTACCAAGCTTATGTAAAACTCTAGCCTCGCTGTCAAATAATCTTCGGGCTATGTCTAAAACTTCTCGATCTGTAGATTGGGGCTTTAGATGCTTAACAACACACATGTGTCCATCTGGCAACTGTACGTCTTCGGCTAGATATGTTTCACCAAATCCACCTGCTCCCAAGCGACTAATGATACTATAACGTCCGCCTAATGTTGTTTTGAGCATACCAATTGTATGTTTTGTCAGATCTAGTTTACTTTATGAAGAACTGTTTATCTTGTAACTTGTTCCAATTAGATCGATTATTCTCGTTAGACAAAATTTTTAATTGAAGAGCGATCGCAAATAATTGGGAAAATAAATATCTATTAAATTATCTTTTAATCAGATCTTGCTGAAAAAATAGTCTTTTAAAGATTAAGGATTTTAGAGATTCTCTTAGAGATTGGGGTGCGATCGCATTTTGCTGTAAACTTTTTATCAAGACTAATTTAAGAATAATGGAGTTTGAGTAATGAAAATATTAATAGAAAGACAAGTTGAAATAATTTTAGGCTTACAAAAGATACTTTTAAAGGAATTGGGTAGGAAAGATGGAGGGAGTAAAGATGATATAGAGTTTTTTAATAATCAGATTAAATTTGCAATAGAAGGATTAGATATTTTAGAATGTTTGCCAGAAGAGATAGATGAAATGGATGAAGAGATGAATGAAGATGATGAAGATTAAGTTAGGATATACTTC
>CAZLKI010000221.1:0-5224 GCA_964560035.1 uncultured Synechococcus sp. | reverse complement strand
ATGTACTTACAGGGTGTAAATTCGGTATTTGATATTACTTGGCAAGAGCATCCCACTCTAGGGAAAGTTAAGTATGGACAAGTCCATCATCAAGGAGAAGTGGAACATAGTTTTTACAACTTTGGCAAAAAAAATAATGATTCTGACCTGATTCTATCTTTATTTAACAGCTACGAACAAGAAGCGAGTAATTTGATCGGGATTGAGCTAGTATTACCCGCTTTTGATTATGTTTTAAAATGCTCTCACACTTTTAATTTATTAGATGCTAGGGGAGTAATTTCCGTAACTGAGAGAGTTCGTTATATTGCCCGCATTCGCAATCTCTCCCGTCAAGTGGCAAAGTTGTATCTAGATCAACGCCAAAAAATGGATTTTCCTCTTGGTAATTGTATGGAATTAAACAGTTTAGAGAGTAATAGCTTAGAGCCAGTTATTTAAGCTGTCGAGATTTCCAAGTTCCGCCATAACAATAATTAGGATTACGATCGCTTAACTCATGCCAACAACTTGGACAGACTAAAATCCAACATCTAGTTCGATCGTATTGAATCCGATATCGAAGGCTATTTAACTGTCTACAGCGATCGCATGGCTTCATAGTAATCGACTAAGAATCAGAAATTTGGAGATTACTTAATGCCGCCCACCTTTTGTCTATGGAGCGATCTCCAGATTCGTCTTTAGGAAATGTATCTAGAATTTTACTTAATTCGGGGGCATCAGGGGCAATCTTTTGAAAGGGAATTGCTAAAGATAGCTGCTCGTACAACCAACCTGCCACATCAAAATAACCATTAGGGGGTAAAGTTTCAACGAGGTCATCTAAATCGACTTCTTGCTCTTTGGCATACTTACCATTATGAATAGATGGAGGCTCTTCTAACCAAATTAGCTCTAATGTATCGATCGCCAAACGATGATTAAACTGAGTGAGAGTGCGATCGCAGGTCAAAGTCATGATTGTCGAAGCTTCAACTTTAACTTCTAAAAACGACCCTTGATGTTTAATTTTAACTACTCCCTGCACGGGGGTAAGGGTTTCCAAATCTTTAATAAATTCCTTAACCTCAATGACTTCAGTAGCATCTGCGGCTTTTGCTATTTGGGGGATATACAGTTTTTCCATAGAGTTATTAAAGTTAGATTAAAAGTAGATTTGAGCAAAGAATAATGATACTCAGTCGGATTCAGGCGGATTCACTTGAAATAGCTAGATCTATGTGGTCAGGCTTAACAAGGCGCACCACCAAATGACGATGGGGTTCTTTGCCCTCACTAAAAGTTTCAAGATCGGGATAGTCCTCAAAAAACATATGTACCTGTCGTCTTTCCGCCGCCGTAAGATTCTTAATTTCGTAATCTGTTTGAGTTTCGTTGACGTGGGCGATCGCTTCTTGAGCAATTTTTTCTAAAACAGCTTGACGTTCTTGACGATAGCCATTTAACTCAACTGCATAAAAATAGGGTTCAGTAGGTACAGATGGATTTACGGATGGATTTAATAATAAATTTGGAGATGAATTTAAGAAAGGATTGAGACAGGTATTCACCATGTGTTGGATGGCATCTATATTTACACCATCGGTGCCGATCAATGCCTGAATTTGATGGGGGCGCAGATTTGTATGATCGATAACAAGAGAACAGCCGCGCCTTGGATTAATTACCTCATCGGTTAGACGAACATTTGCAGGATATCCCAATGTTTCTAGTAGCTGTATTAGCCACTTTTGCCCTAGTTCTGACTGTTCCATGTCTATCGTTCGTTAAAATCACTTCCTGATCACTTTCTGAGACTCTACCTCTAAGAAGAACTCTAAAAAACTAGCTCTTCTTCTTTTTAGATGAACCGGGCTCAAAGGGTAAAGAAATTTCATCCTTATCCTTGCTAGCTTTAGGCTCAGGCTTAAAAGGCAGTTTAGCAGGTTTAGAATTAGTCGGGGCGATCGCCTCAGGGGTGGAAACAACATCTACCACAGCTAATTTTTGCAGGTTTTCGGGTAATGATTCCTTGGACACAATAAAGGCTTGAATTGTTTGAAACACGTTAGCAACCAACATATAAAGTAGAACTCCTGCAGGTAGAGGGAAAAACAAAAACATCCCAGAAAAAATTACAGGTGTAACTCGATTCATGGTGTCTTGTTGTTGACTGTCAGCACTAGTGCTACTTTTAGTTTTAGCCCCTGAAATATTCTGGTTAATATACAAACTAATCCCGAATGCCAAGATCATTGCCAAAATATCTAACTTAAAGGTGCCATCTGGATTAGAAACTCCAACTTCACCCAATGCCTTAATAAACAAAAAGCCTTTATTTGCAGCTAATCCCGGAATTGTAGCTTGAACGGTTGCTTCACCCGACTTTAGGGCAGTAACAGTGCCATCAGGTGCAACTGAAACCACATCTTCACCTTTAGTAACCGTCCATTTACGCGACAGGTCGATTTCAGGAAATTTTGAACTTACATCGGCAAAGCTCTCGATTTTAGTACCTTCTATAGCTTGTAATGCCACCTGAGTCTGTGCGCCAACTACCAAGTTTGTGCCATTACTTACAGATGCTTGGACGGGATAGTGGACGCGATCGGCAAAGTAGATATTCTGGGGGGGGCTAATATAAGCTTGGGATTCAACCTGAGTTGGCGACACCTGAAAATTTACGGCATAATTTATATCAGAGAAGGGTGAGCCGCGCAAAGTAGCAAACAAGGCGAACAAGATCGGCATTTGCAACACAGCAGGCAAACATCCAGCAAGGGGATTGCCAAACTCTTTAAAATTTTCCGAATTTACCTTACCCATTTCCTGTTGCTGCTTGGCAGGATCGCCTTTATAGCGTTCTTGAACTTCTTTGATCCGTTTTTGCATGATTGGGTTAGCAATCTTCATATTCCGCATATTGCGAAGTTGATTGGCATTAACGGGAAAAAGAGCAATGCGAATTACTAAAGTAAGTGCCACGATTGCCAAACCATAGCTTGGAAACTTTCCGTAGAAGAAGTCCAAGATGGGCAACATAACATTGTTTGAGAGAAAACCTATACCAAAATCCATATAATTAGTTTGAGTTATATATTCTAAACTGCACCAAGAGCACCGCTTGAAGTTTGAGCTTGGAGAGTTAATTTAGACTCCACAAATTCATAGACCTTGCGAAAATTAGGTACTGCTCTCATTTCTAGACGTGAACCATCCTTAAGAGTTAACACCATATCGCCCCAACTGCCAATGCCCCTCGGCACAATCACAACCTTAAGAATCTCAGCATAAACTATATCCACGCGCTGACGAGCGAGCCACCCACCGGTTACAGTAATTCTCCGACTGGTAATACTATATCGCAGCCACAAAGCTCGAACGATCGCCCCGACCGCAATCGGAATTGTAATAATAAAACATCCCGCTAAAATACCTATAATCAAGTCTCCAACGTGGGGACCACCTTCATAGAAAATTTCTTCTTTAACTGCCATGTCTTTGAATTGTGAAAAATTATGAAAAATTTGCGCTTTGCTCTATAAATTTGCTATGAGAATTTGCTAAATAAGTTTATTAAATCTTCCTGTAATTCTTTATAACTGGGAATAGTGGAAACCGTAACAACAGTTATAACAATTTGCAAACCTTGATTTAGTTGTTGATTTATTAGTTGTTGATTTAATTGTGGCAGAAAAGACCGAAAAATTGCACGAAGTTGCCTTCTAATTCGATTGCGTACTACTGCCTTCTTGCTGACTTTCTTGCTAACAACTATGCCCACTTTAATATCAAGAATATCAGAACATACCTTTAATTCTAGAGATTCTAAATTTTTGGTACTGTAAACTCGAAGCTTAAGGTACTTGCCATAATAGCGATCGCCTCGAGCGTAAACTACAGTGAAATCTTTTCGCAGCCTTAATCTATTTGAAGCAGCAAGCACGATAATTCTGGATTGGGATTGCAACTAAATCTAATAAAATCTGATAACTAAATCTAGATTGAATTAAACATTAAACAGTAGTTAAGCGTACGCGTCCTCTACTACGGCGAGCTCTGATTACAGCCCTACCAGTGTGAGATTTCATGCGGGCGCGAAAACCAGATGTACGTCTTTTTTTACGGCTAGTACCGCCGAGAGTACGTTTTGTCATGGGATTATTACTTATAGATATTTTAGGCTCTCTAATATAGCATTGCTATCATTACTATGTCGAATTCTCTCTGTTTTTTTGACTTACCTTTTAGAAGTTAGTTGAAGTTTCTAATTTACGGTTAGTAGTCATAAAACTCAAATAAAAATAATCTACTTGGTGATAAGTTAAATTTTTTGTAAAATCCGTTTAGTCTTTTCACAGGATCTAAATCCTTAATTAGTTATTATTTGGTTATCCTCAAAACAGTAAACAACAAAATAAGGAACAACTATGTCTATCACCGCTACCCTTTTAGCCGCCAAAAAAGTGAAAAACCTGACATTCACCGACCTAGAAAAATTATTAGGAAGAGATGAAGTCTGGATTGCCGCTCTATTTTACGGTCAAGCCAGTGCGTCAGCCGATGAAGCTCACAAGATTACCGAGGCATTAGGATTAGATCCAGAGATTGCTCTAGCTTTAACAACCTATCCTGTTAAGGGTTTAGGTCCTGTAGTTCCTACCGATCCCCTAATTTATCGGTTTTACGAGATTATGCAAATCTATGGGATGCCCATGAAAGAGATCATCCAAGAAAAATTTGGCGATGGCATCATGAGTGCGATTGATTTCACCCTAGATATTGAAAAAGTCGAAGACCCCAAAGGCGATCGCGTGCTAGTAACGATGAATGGGAAGTTTCTGCCCTATAAAAAATGGTAACTGAAAGGGATTTTTAGCTGAGATGGGAATTAAATATTAATTTAGGGTGAAGGACGTAATCTATGAATGGCGATCGCGGCAAATAAGCTATACAATCCTGCAAATATCAAAATTATCCAGTCACCTATTATCCAATTAATCCCCAACCCCTCTCCTAACTAGAAAGTACTAAATGAGATAAGTAAGATACCTGCACCGAGCTCGATCAAAACATTAGGAATCCTTCGGAGATGTCCATATAAAATCGCATATCCAATCGCAGCTGTTTAAAAACTCCACTCCTGATGCACTTAGAACCCCAATAAATACCCCTACATTCATTCTATTGCTCCGCATAAATTCCGCTTTAAGATCAAAATACAAGCAATCAACCATAGAAG
>CAZLKI010000220.1:0-5253 GCA_964560035.1 uncultured Synechococcus sp. | reverse complement strand
TAGCTAAACATCAGCTCCGACCGAACTTTGATTACGCCTATGTCACTGACAATCGTCTGGTTTCGTCAAGACTTACGAATTTACGATCACGAACCTCTGGAACGGGCTGTCCGCCGCGGTCGAGTCATTCCCATTTATATTTTTGAGCGATCGCTGCTTCATCATCCCGAAGCTTGTGGGGCACAAATAGCCTTTACGTTAAAATGCCTGAAAGCACTGGATTTTGACTTACAGAAACTAGGCGGAAGATTAATTATCAGAGTGGGCGATCCAGTCGAAATTTTGCCTAATTTAATTGCTCAAACCCATGCCGATGGTATCTATGCCCATACCGATTGCGATCGCATTTACACCAGAGTCCGTGATGCCAAGATTAATGTAGCATTAGCAGAACGACAAATGAGAATTCGCTGGTTTGAGCCTGCTGGCAGTATTAACGAACTGGTTGTCTATCCCAAGTATCGAGATCGGTGGTTTGCAGATATGACCGAGGCGATCGCTTCTACTCCTCAAAGCATAACTGTTCCAGAAGATATTTTCAGCCAAGATTTACCCACTCTAACCCAACTCGGACATATCCCAGATGGCAAGATCGTTCCCAATGGCGGCACCGAACCCGCGCGATCGCTGTTAAAAGAATTCTTTGATACCAAAGCCGAGCGGTATTACTGGCAACTCTCATATCCAAGTGCGGAAGCAACTACGGGCTTAAGTCCATATATTAAAGTTGGGGCGATTTCCATCCGAGAGTGCGTGCAGTTCGCCCAAACATTTACTAAAAATCCAGATCTGCGGATTCAGCGCAGTAGTAAACAGTTAATTTCAAGGTTGCGCTGGGGAAGTGGGTTTCATCAAAGATTTCGCTATATGCCTCAATTAGAAGTGCGATCGCTTTATACCATTTTTGACCGAGACGGGTGGGAATTCAATCCAGATCTCTATCAACGCTGGCAGCAAGGATATACAGGATTTCCCATTGTGGATGCGGCGGCACGATGTCTACTCGCAACTGGGGGCTGGAAGGAATTGAACTTTCGCAGTCGGGCAATTTATTCTAGTTTTCTTACTAATTTATTGGGAATGGATTGGCGATATGGCGCATTGCATTTTATGCAGCATTTATTAGATGGTGACTGTGCGATCGATCATTATCAGTGGGCAATGCAGGCGGGGGTGACTCATTGTGTGGATAAATCTTGGACGCGCATTTATAATCCCGGTGCAGCCGCGATCGCCCGATGTGACCCCGAAGGCAAGTTCGTTAAACGCTGGATACCTGAATTAGCCGAAGTTCCTGTGGAGAAGTTGGGAGAGAATTTAGAAAAATATGGCTATCCCGCACCCATGCTCGATTACAAACAGGCAAGACACAAGAGAGTTAAGCAATTAGAACAACAGCGATCGGTTTTTCGATCTTCTGAAAATATCTTACCCCACTTAGCCAGAATGCCCGAACTTCCCGTTCCTTTTGGTTTAAATCTAGGTGATGAACATCCAGAATGGATATCTCAACCCCAGCCATCATTGTTTCCCGAAGCCCTAAATTTAGACGATCTAGACAACGAACTAGATCCAAGGCGATCGCCGAATTTGAGAACGTGGTTAGTTGCCCATGTAGAAATCCAGCCCCATAAACCCACTTCACTTCAGCCTAAAAAACCAAAATCATCACTAAAATCTTTGAATAACGTAAAGGAACTTAAATCCGAGCAGTTATCTTTTTTGTAGAGACTTTGTTTAGCATTATTTAGTTTTTAGATTATTATCTGCCAACCAATCTGCATTCAGAGCATTTTTATCAATTTTTAACGAGATTTGAGGGATAATTATTTACAAAAGCATCGCATCACCCAAATAAATTATCAAGATTTTGAATAAATAATAGACTATAAATATATGGCAGCAATTACCGCCCGCGAACTAGAGTTGCAAATGCCCGATGCTAGTAAACTTTTGAGTGATGAGCCTGAAATGGAAAGTTCTTTGCATTATATGCAGTTGTTATTACTCGTAACTTGCTTAGAATGGGCTTGGCAAGAGCGCGATGACTTTTTTATTGGGGCAAATCTCACAATTTATTTCAGCCGTCAACAATTAAAAAGGCACGATTTTCGCGGACCAGATTTTTTTCTGGTTAAAAATACTACTAGAGCCCCTCGCAACTCATGGGTGGTATGGGAAGAGGACGGACGATATCCCGATTTAATCATCGAACTTTTGTCAGATTCTACGGCAAATAACGACCGTACATTAAAGCGAGATTTATACGCGGAGAGATTTCACACTCCCGAATATTTCTATTTTTCACCTGATACGTTAGAATTCGCTGGATTTAGGTTAGATATTAATAAATATAAAGCAATTACTCCTAATGCTCAAGGCTGGATGTGGAGTGAAACCCTTGGCTTTTTCTTAGGAATCCATGACCAAAAATTACGCTATTTTTCATTAGAGGGTACTTTACTATCAACTCCTCAAGAAGCAGCAAGAAATGAGATAAAAAAAGCCAATTATGAACGTCAAGTAGCCGAGCAAGAACGTCAAATTGCTAACCAAGAACGTCAAACCGCCGAACAAGAGCGTCAAATTGCCGAACAAGAGCGTCAAATTGCCAAAGAAGCTAAAGAAAAATTACAAAAATTACAGGAGCAAATGCGATCGCTCGGAATTCTATTTGAATAAATAACGATCTAAAAGAGCCAAAAAATATCTCAGAAATCTGGTTTAGATTCCTTGATTTTGTGAAATATGCGATTGCTACATTCTTCTGAAATTCTTACTCATATATATGATTCAAACCAAGAACTTAAAATAGAGGTTATATTTTGCCAATCTCTATTAACTGTTAAAAACCATCAGGAATAATTTTAGTAATCTAGGCGATGCTACCCCGTTTACGAGTTTCTTTAAATGATGTTCCCACATTGCGTAAGCCTGCCTGAATCATTTGTTGTTCTAGCATGGCAAAAAACCGATAGCGATCGCCGCCCGTAACTACCGCTTGATTGTGAGCTTCCGCCAAAACTACTGGATAGCCATAACCTTTTTGGACTTGGGCAAGGATAATTTCCAGACATTGCGATCGCAAACTTGAATCTAAAGCCGTCCACTCTGGCATCTCTACCCTTGCCACTTCGGAACCAACATGAAGATAACAAAAATAAATAGAGTGTTCTCGATATTCTTGTAAAATCTTGGCATGACTGCGCCACAAAGGACTACATTGTCCGTATTTTAAGATCCTATGCCATAAAGAGGCATCTCTTAAAGGTTGAGTTTTACTACACGGAACCGTATCCAAAAGTCTATGCCCACAGTGACTTGCACAATCGCGTTCTGCAAAGGGGCAGGCTTGCAACCGTAAAAAGTTTATAGATTCTACTGCCCTCGGTGAACTGATATATCCCGCCACAGGTATCTTTGAAAGTCGTAATAGATCCCATGAGGCAAGAACATCGGGCAAAATTTGATTGCGAGCCGCCGCAGGTAGCATTTCTAAGTTCCAATGAATTAAAGAGCCATCGGACAAAGCTAATATCGGGCGCTCTTTTTGATGTTTACAGGCAAATTCTCCCAGCGCGATCGCCTCATCGACCATTCTTCTTAAACTCATCCATTCTTCGGTTTGAATTCCCCACTGCCGAGATTTATATAAGTCTTCAGATTTATAATATACATTTGGGACGTTATCTAAAACTGGAAACGCGCCATCGCCATAATGCAGTGCGACTCTACCCACATTAATTAAATAACAATAGGCAACTTCGTGACGACTGGGAGAAATTTGAGAACCATCGGTGGCAATTACTGAATGTAAATTAGTCATGGGAGCATATTCGGAAAACACATTTAATCCTTCCACTGGTTCTCCACAACTAAAAGCTAATCGATCTTGCCACTGTTGATATTGATCTTTTAATGGAGTTTCATTGGCGATCGCTTCGTTAAATAATTCTTCAGCTAAGTTCAGTTTTGCAGCCAGTTGCTTTGCTTCTTTTTTTAGCTGCTCTGACATTCCTTGCATTTGTCCCGCAATTTTGTATAGGTCTAACATTAAAATCTAATATTAAAATAAAGGGGAATTTGTTAATACTGTTGTCACTTCCAACTTAACTATAGATGATGTTATGGCGATTACAGTTGTCTGGTATTGATGAAACTCAGGCAGATGGTATTTACGCTAAAAATTAGATTAGCGATCGCACAGAAATTCAATGGTAATTCCATTTGCAACTAAAGCTTCTTGGAATATGAACCAATCCGAGTCTACAGCATTAGCGATCGCTGGTCTTTGAGGATGAGTTAAGGCAACAGCGACAAACTTGCGATCGGATAGATCGAACTTTTGCAAAGATTCAGACTTTGGAAACTCCCTAAATTCGTATTCAGCAATTTGGGTTATCTGAACTTGTTGGCAACGGTGAGGATTAGAACGATTAAGTAAAATCCATTTTAAGAAAGCATCACCTACACCCGGCTGTCCAGAGCTATTCACTTTGTTTTGATACTCCTCGATCATTAACCAATTACTATCAATTACCAAAATTCCTGATTTCTCAAAACTTTTTAGCCATTTAATACAAGAGATAATACATTTGGGTGAAGCTTGCGGCGATTCTCGATTATTAGCCACGATCAGAACATTAGTATCGATCACTCGGTGCATAATTTTTTCTAGATTTAGGAGTTTATTTGACGGTGCATTGCAGCTTCTGTCATTGCGACTAAATCTCCCATCTCATCACCAAAAAAATCTAGAGGATAGTTATTAATATTGCCGTAGGTATCTAGCTCTAAGGGAACTAATTGCGAAGTACCATCATCGGTCATATCGCAAAAATACAGGGCAGCATCTTCATTTGTAAATCCATTCGCTTCGGCAATTCGGCGTTGTAATCTTCTTAATAGATGTTCGCTACGGCTTTCAATAATAATTTGGATGTTGCGAGTTTTAATAGCATCAATGAATACATCTGCTAGTTTGGCTTGGACTGAGGGATGAAGATGAATTTCAGGCTGCTCTAAAATCACAGTTGAACCCTTGGGAACGTAATAGCATAAGACTAAAACTGGCAAAATTTGTGAGACCCCAAACCCTACATCTGTAATTAAAACTTCAGGAGAATTGGGCGATCGCTGTACCAATATCTCATAATCTCTTCGATTCTCGGCGATCGGTTGCAATCTAAAACTATGAATTAATCCCAAATCCTTAAGTGCTTTAGCCACAGATATTTCAACATTTGAATCGGT
>CAZLKI010000219.1:0-5253 GCA_964560035.1 uncultured Synechococcus sp. | reverse complement strand
GCTATTTTTATCGGATGGATTTTGCCTATTTCTCGACTTGTGTGTACACGGTAGGAATATTGAGGGGATACTATTTCTATTCCTTGAAGATGTCACAATTCCACCTACGAATAATTCTAGTGAGCAGGCTTTGCGTCTGAGTGTAATTTTTCGTAAGGTTACTAATTGCTTTCGGTCAGATTGGGGTAAAAACCTTTTTGCAGCCGTGCGTTCAATTGTCAATACTGGTAAGCGACAAGGTCTCTCTGCTTTTCAGGCTATTATTAATGCTCTTTCTCCTATTTCTTCTCTTTCCTTTATCCTCCCCTAGTCGAACAATTACCATTTTTATTGTATAAACCTGCTAATTCCCTCAAAACTTGAATTTGTAATTGCATTGCCCAATTCCAAGACTAAAGAGCAGTTAAAATTGAATCAATTCTTTTGTTGTATTTTTCTGAAAATATGTCCTATTGGTTACTCAAAAGTGAACCTAATGTATACTCCTATTCAGATTTGGAGCGTGATGGACAAACAATTTGGGATGGGGTGAATAATAATCTTGCCCTCAAACATATAAGGACAATGGCTGTAGGGGATTTGGCTTTGATTTATCATACGGGTGATGAAAGAAGAGCTATGGGGATTGCAGAGATAGTTAGTCCTCCATATATTGATCCTCAACTAGATGATTCAAAACGAGCGGTTGTAGATATTAGAGTCGTGCGATCTCTGTGTCAACCAGTTACCTTGTCCCAAATTAAACAAGATCCTAACTTTGCAGGTTTTGACCTTTTAAGAATCTCTCGACTTTCCGTAGTTCCAGTTTCTTTAGAGCATTGGCAGCGTATTCTAAATTTATCTGATGCAGATAGTTAGTTATAGTGTTATCATTGCGATCGCTTTAAACGGGATGTAGCGCAGCTTGGTAGCGCACCACTTTGGGGTAGTGGGGGTCTTGGGTTCAAATCCCAACATTCCGATTCTCGTAAAAGCCTGATAATTAAGGGTTTCAAAGGTTTAATAGGTTACAGTAATTTAGGGCTTATTGAGAAAGACTTGTCACCTTTTGCTACAATTTGACACGTTTAATAGGGTTTTCGGGTACGATATGGGTACGGAAGTTTCGTACCCAATCATGAGTAAAACTATTGTTAGCGTTGAATCTCTTAGCGATCGCGGATTGAGATTAAGGTGGCGGCACGGCGGCGATCGCCATTGTTTAGCACTGGGTTTGCCTGACAGCTTAACCAATCGAGCAGTTGCAGAGGGTAAAGCCCGGCAGATTGAACTTGATATATTGTCAGGGCATTTTGACAAGTCCTTAGATCGCTATCGTTTACAGCAAGCAAAAAGGAGAACAACGGGTACGGTCAAGCGTACCTGACCTGTTTGAGCGATTTACTAAAGAAAAACAAAAAGACGTTTACAAGCGCACGATGGAAAAGTATCAAGTTACCTTAAAGAACTTGACCGAACATTTCCATAACAAACAAGCAGCCGAAGTTACGGAAGTGTTAGCACAAAAATTTGCAGACAGTCTTACACTTGCCAAGATTACCCTTAAAGAAAGAATTGGATTAATTAGAGCCTCTTGGGACTTTGGGATTAAATTGGGTTTAGTACAGAATAATCCTTGGGAACCAGTATTAAAGAGGATTAAGGTGCCACCAAAACAAGCACCTAAGCCTTTTACTCGTGTTGAAATGACTAAAATTATCGAAACATTCAGGGGCGATCGCTACTACAGCTTTTATACAGATTATGTAGAATTTTTATTACTATCAGGAGTAAGGACTGGCGAGGCGATCGGTTTAAGGTGGGGACATATTTCTGAAGATTGCTCGACTATGTGGATCGGGGAGAGCTTAACTAGAGGTGTCCGTAAAACGACTAAAACTAATAAAGCAAGAGTAATTAAACTATCCAAACGGTTACAGGTACTTTTGCAAGAACGTAGACCAGAGACCTTTGAGGCAGATACACTCGTATTTCCTGCAAAAAAAGGGGGTAGCCTTGATTCTCACGATTTTCGCAATCGCGCATGGATTAGCATACTTGAGAAAGCGGAAATACCTTATCGCAAGCCCTATAACACCCGTCATACAATGGTTTCTCATGCCTTAGAAAGTGGTATGAGTCCTGCCACAGTAGCTCAACTTACAGGTCATGACGTGCAAACGCTGTATCAAAGCTATGCTGGGTCAGTTCAATCCCATCCACAGTTACCTGACTTTAGTTGAGGATTGAGTCTTTCGCTGATTACTAGGTAGAGAAGCCACAAAGTTATCAATCGCCCGTTGATGAGCAAAATCATCATTCCAATTAGCAATCCGATCCATTACTAAATCAAGTCTCCAAAGAATTGATGCTGTTCTACTGGTTTTAGAGTAGTGGATTCCTTCTTGAAACTTGCCAAGAGATTTCCATTTGCGAAACCACCCCGGACTGCGTTGAATTCGTTCGCATAAATCTTTTGTTTCTATTAGCTCTATCATTTTGTTCTCCAAGATTCTAAAAACAGCACTCTTCTTAAAGCGATCGCCGCCACAACAGGGACAACCGAATTACCTAAAACTGCAAGTCTGTCCAGTCGATGGGGAAGCCCATAATCCACTCCACAAACTGGGGATTTAGAACTTGACCAGTTGGCAGGTAAGCCTTTAACTGCTTGGGAAAGTCCCCGCCCTGGGTCGCTGTCGGTGTAGGCAATAGCCTTAACCTCAGATCCAACTTGGTTTGACCAGGACGATGTTTTCCCGAATAACTCATCGGAGTAGGCAACCACGAAGACCCTTTCCCGCAAATGCGAACTTCCGCAGCCGATAGGATTTCCACATCAAAGCCATAGCCAAGTTCACTGAGTCCGCATAAGACTTCGCTAAGTCCGCCCGTGTAGATGGCACCTTTGACATTTTCCCAGACCACGAACTTTGGTTTTGCTTCATCGATGACTCTGAGCATTTCAAACCAGAGTGAAGATCGCTCTTCTGTAATTCCACTTCTGGTACCAGCGAGGCTGAGGTCTTGGCAGGGAGATCCGCCTGTAATGAGGTCATATTGGTTTGGTTGGGGGTGAAAGGTGTGGATGTCTCGGTGAATGGGGATATTGGGGAAGTTTTTGGTAAGGACATGGCAGCAATAATCGTGAATCTCAACAAATTGGACAGTTTGAATACCGAGGGACTGAGCAGCAAGCGTAAAGCCACCAATCCCAGAAAATAAGTCGAGATGTTTCATAGGTATTTAAGCAGTACGCTACATATAGCGTCTAAATTTTCTCCAAATCTTTAGCAGGAATATTTTGAGTAGTTAGCCAGCGCGGGTTAGATACCTCAACTATGTCATTATTAATTGCTACAACCGTTAACTCATCAGTCTTTAAGCCCTTCAGGGTAAACAAACCATTCTCACCTTTACCCCGATAACGCACCCTATCCCCAACACTTATATTTATAGGCGTAGTCCACTTAGTCCATTTGGGGTTCAAAGCATCATCAGGACTGTGTTTAGGTGTAGTCCACTTCGTAGTCCACTTGTAGTCCACGTAGTCCACTTCGGGGCTGGAACTTAACTTATCCTTAACTTCATCACTACCTGTGGAGTCAGGATTGTTACTACTTGTAAAAACTTCGGTAATACTTAAATCTAAATTATTAGGGTGAAAAGCAGATGTGACAGGCATATCAGCTTCTAACACTGCCAAATTTTGTCTTTGCCGATCTGACTCAAAGTGGACTAAGTGGACTACATCTGGACTACCAAGTGGACTACACTCAGATGTATACTGCGTATGGGTTTGAGTGCCAAGTGGACTAAAGTGACTACAAGAGAGTATTTTAATCTTAAATTCCCTACCCGTTTGCCCATTGTTAGTGGCATAACCCATACCCACTATTTGCTGCATAAATTCACGACATTTTTCAGAACTGGGCTTATCACGGGTAGCAGTCCATGTCCTCACCATACGGGGCGTAATCCAATCTGCATATCTAAACCGCTCGACAAAACGGGTAATCTTGGCAGAGTCCTGATGCTCGGTAATACCCAAGTCGGCATAGAGCAGTCTGGTTTGCTTGATCGTCCACTGTACGAACTGAATAGCAGCATTCAAAGTATCAGCAGAAATCTCATGATTAGGCACTTGCCCCTTAGCGATCGCCTCAACAATATGAAATACCAAAGCAATTCTTGCCGCCCGTTCTCTGGCTTTGGGAAACAACGTCCGAATTGAAGGATGAGCCTCAGCCAGTTTTTGGGTTTCGCACCAGTTATGCCAACATGACCAGAGCTTACGAGCATCACTCGAAATCTTGTAGGCGATCGCAGGTAAATTCTCTAACCGCCGATAAATTCCCAGCAACAACTCACTAATATTGCAAGTCACTCCATTACTGGGAGCAGGTAGTCGAGTCACAGGCAGGTTAACCCACAGAAACCTCTGCCATAGTCCATCGACCGTATATAAATCTCCCATCTGCTGTTTGAGAACGTCAGGTTGAATCGTACCCAAAATACTTACAGGCGTATGAGTAAGAAACATTCTTTTACCACTACTGCGGTCAACCTTCATCCCACCAGAGTCATAAATAGTTAACCATTTTTGTCTGTCATTACCCTTACCGCCCTTGTACTGATTAAAACCAGCTAACATTTCTGCTAATTCATCGACAGCGATCATCGTGCCGTGGGTAGTTCCTTCCAGACTTAAAGCCAAACCCTCAGTTGTGAAATCTTGGAAGAAGTAATTACGAGGAACAGGCTTTTCAGGTTTCTCTCCCTTGTCCTTTGCCGCCTCATATTTCTCCAGCAGTAGATCGTATGCCTTGAGCTTGGCTTTATATTCTTCTTCAGCTTCAGCTTGAAGAACCTTGAGAGGCTTAGTCAGAATCTTAAAAATAGGCGACTTTGTAGCCCCAGATTCAGCAATAATCCCAGTCCAAATAATGGGAGGTGGATAAAACTCAGTAGCAGCAGCAATCTCGATTTTAGTTCCAACCCTTAATAGTGATGCAGCAATGGGTAGGAGTGCGGAAACTAGAACAACTTCAGGAATATTAAAAGCACTGGCGACCATGCTAAAAGGACTGGTAAGACTGGGAATGAGTGACTCAATAGATATGGATTCTGATACCCAACTAAGCAGGGTTTGAGTCTCACTTTTCAGGATGTCATTATCCTCTTGCTCGTTAAGTTCTTGAGGATTAGGCTCATCAGCTACTTTTGGAGGTACGGGAACTCTCCCTACAGAATCTAAAATCTGCTCTTTAGATA
>CAZLKI010000218.1:0-5270 GCA_964560035.1 uncultured Synechococcus sp. | reverse complement strand
ATCGCCTCGACTCTCCACAATTGAAAGCGAATTCGTAAACTTTCCGAGTTGAAATAGATTAAACCACCGACAAGAATCACCGTAGCAAGGTCAAAATAGCGTTTCTTAAATCTATCCATAACGAATTTTTGCTCTAACTTAGTCTGCTTGATTCTATGTTAAATTAACAGCAAATACAGTTAATAAATACCAATGGTTTCCACAGAAGATATCAAGTCTTTAATCTTAAAAGCTTTACCTGATGCTCAAATTGAGGTGCAAGATCCCAATCGAGATGGTCAACATTTTGCGGCGATCGTGATCTCCGAGCAGTTTGAAGGTTTATCTATGATCAAACAACATCGTTTTGTAAATGATGCGCTCAAAGAATATCTAAATAGCGGTTTGGTTCATGCATTGCAACTTAAAACCTACAGCCCGAATCAATATAAGCAATCTAATTTCAGTGTAGAAATCGGTTAAAGAACTTTTTCTAAAGCTTTGCGGGTGATCGACCACGACCATAGCCCCAAAACCAACACGATCGCACTACAAACCACCATTACTAACTGCAAGCCCTGTACCTTACCGAGCCAAGATATAGAGGCATCCAAGGTTACAGCAGCCACGGCTAAGGGTAGACTAACGGCAATATTTTCCGCATTATTAAGCAAGCCAAAAACTTTACCGCGCATATTTTCGGGTGTATATTTCTGCACGACCGTCAGCATAGGGACTGCAACCAAAGAGCCATTAAATCCTAAAATTAATGCCAAAGCTAATGCCAGCCATATATCTTTAACTAAAGCAAACATTGCCAACATCAATGCCATGCCAATAAAACCCACAAGGGGTAACGGTCGGTGAGCGAGGCGATCGCCAAACTGTCCTAAAATCAAAGCCCCAATTGCCATTCCGATCCCTGCTGCGGCGAGTAAAAAGCCAAAATCCGTACGGTTATTAGTAATAATTTCGCTGAGATTAATAGATAACTTGAGCATGGCAGCAAACACGCCATAAAAAATCACCAACTGTAAAATGGCACCGCTAATTAAAGGATTGTGACGGAGATATTTCAGGCTCTCCTTTAAGTCCTGCCAAATATTTTGACGGCGATCGCTTTTAGGAATAACTTCATTTTGAGGTAATAGAAATAACACCGATCCCGCAACTAGATACATCCCACCCACTAAAAGTTCTTGTCCGAATTTAATCCCTGCAAATAATTTCAACAAGGGCGAACCGATCGCAAAACCGACAATCATCGAGCCCATCATCGTGAGTGTAAACAGGGCATTAGCCGACATCAAATACGATTCGGGAACTAATAAGGGAATGGCTGACTGCTCGGCAGGAGCAAATAATTGGGTAAAAATAGAAATTGCGAAAGTTGTAATCAGCAGCAAAATCAAAATCTTGGGTAAAAATGGAATTATCAGCACTAAAATCCCACGCAAAATATTACAGCCAATCATAACTAAGCGTTTGGGATAGCGATCGACATAGATCCCAGCAATAGAGCCAAAAAAGATCGCAGGCAGAGTCGAAGCAATCATAATCATCGACTCGCGGCTGTTTACAGGCACCGAATAGCTAGTGTATGACTCGGCGATCGCAATCAATAAAATCAATAAAATTTTATCTGCCAACTGTGAAATTAACTGCGCGCTCCACAGATATAAAAAGTGGCGATCGCTTAGCAGCTTTAAAAATCCATTATCAGAAATCATAAACTCCCAAACTTATTCACAAACTTTCTCCAAGCCTAGTTCCTAAATAGATCCCAATATTTTAGGACTTACGCACCCAAATTTGCCAAGTACTGATGGAAGGAAGTTTGAAGGCTGCGCCCTCAATTGGAGCTTTACCCCAAACCCATCTTAGATCCAAGGTTTTGTTCGACACTGCGTAAGTTCTGTATTTCTAAAGTTAGACAAACTACTTAACAGAAGCAAGTTGTCGTCTCTTTTTTCTTGATTCTAGCTCAGGCGATATGCGCGGACGAAATAGGATAACTTGAGACATCTCTCGACCGCAACGAATTAGCAGCCCCGCAATAAATAAATTAGATATCATCGAGCTACCACCGTATGTCATAAACGGAAAAGGTAAGCCCGTAGTTGGTAAAACTCCTGTTGCCACGCCAATATTAATAAATGATTGCCCAACCAACAAAACTGTCGTACCGATAGCCACTAATCTCACCGTGGGATTTTGGCATTTAAAAGCGACAAGTGCTCCCAAAGTTGCAAACCCAACCAGCATCAAAATTAAAACGATACATCCAATCAAGCCAAACTCTTCGGCAAAAATTGCAAAAATAAAATCAGTATATTGAAAAGGCAAAAATAGCTTTTGGCGCGACATGCCAAACCCAGTTCCCCAGATATTTCCCGATCCGATCGCCATTAAACTTTGGGTGAGCTGAAAACCATCTCCCTGTTGAGACTGCCACGGGTCTAAGAAAGACAAAACTCGGCGGCGTTGGTAATCTTTAATATTGATACTGATCGTAGCTACCATTACGCCCAATCCCATAGTCGTAAATAGCTGCCCTACAGGTAAATTAGCAGCAAGGGCAATAATCCATAGGGTCATGCCACACAATGCCGTCATACTCAAGCTAGGTTGTAGTAAAATCCCTGCCAGCGTTACACCAAATATTCCCAGCCAAAATATCTTGCCTTTAATATTAATTTGCTGCCACTGGGAAAAAAGCTGTGCGCCTTTTAAAATCAAAAAGGGTTTAATTAATTCTGAAGGTTGAATGGTGGATTCTCCCAAAGCTAACCACCGCGTAGAGCCGTTACCCGTAGCCCCAATGCCACTAATATGGGTAGCAAGTAATAGAAACAAACCAATGCCCAATCCTAGATTTACCAATTGAAACGTAATTTTTAAGGGTAAATGAATCGCGCCATTAAAGACTACAAGCCCGATCGCCACCCAAACTAACTGCATCTTAAAAAATCGAGTCGGATCTCCAGTCACAACATCCGCATAGGCATAGGAGGCAGAAAACAAAACTGCTAAACCAACAAATAACCAAATAAAGGTCAACCAACGTAAAAGTCGAGCCTCGATCGCCCAATCATGGACAGATTTATCAAAAAATGGGAGTAAGCGCACGGCAAAGTATATAAGAAGATTAAGGGTTAGGTATAGCTTTAGGAATAGGGGTAAATTTGTCAAGGGTCTGAGCAAAGTTTTTATTTAATTTCTCCTTTTAGTCAATATTTTCATAGCCACAGAATTTGTTTTTCCATTCGTATTTGGCGAAAGTAGAATTCCCAAGGCAACAAGTAGAAGTGTAAAAGTAGAGTTAACGTCAAAGTTAGATGTACGGGTGAGGTGTGGCAATGCAATGCATACTAGTACTTTTTGAAAAAGCACTTGACTTCCGCCCTCCTCTCTAATACTATAGTATTCAAGAATTTTGAGGGTAAATGTTCTACTACTACGGCAGAAAAAAGCAAATAGCAAAGCACTACCCCTCTCCTAATTTTGAGGCTATCGTTGAGCCGTTTGCAGGTTCAGCCGCTTATTCATTGTACGGAGACAACTGGAAAAAGAATATTTTTTTAGTAGAAAGAGACGAGTATGTTTATGAGATTTGGAAATGGTTGATTGATGAGGCAACGCCACTGACAATCAAAAGTTTGCCTGATTTAGAGGTTGGCGAAAAAAGTTCTGAATTCCTTCACATTATTCATGCTGCCACGAAAATGGCATTTCACTATAAGACTATTAAAGTCACTCCTGTTCTGGCTAGAAACTGGGAGATTAGTAAGCGATGCATGTCCGAAAATTTGTTTAAGATAAAGCATTGGAACATTATCAACGCAGATTACACATTAGCCCCCGATATAGAAGCCACTTGGTTTATCGATCCACCCTATAAAGACGATGCTGGTGAGGGGTATCGGTATGGAAGTAAGCTTATTGACTATGAGAAATTAGCAGAATGGTCAAGAAAAAGGAAAGGAGAAATCATATTTTGTGAAGGGCATTGCGGTGATTATCTACCGTTCAAACCATTGCTAGAGCTAAAGGGTGTAGCGGGGAAAACTAGCAAGGAAGTTATCTACTATCAGTCGGATAGAAGTAATACGCAACTTGAACTTTTTCAGCTTGGCGCTAAACAGAAAATTTCATAATCCTCTGATAAATCTTTCTATATAGTTGATCATCAATTAAAGCTACCCAGCCTTGACCCATTTTCTCTTTGCCACATACTTTCATGCCCGTTACTTTAGTATTTCTACCTTCTGTCCCACTAATATTTCCCCAATCATCTGTGATCAGATTATTCGCGTAAAAAATTGCTGTAACTTTTGGATAGTTAAATACGTGTTCACTTTTCACAAAGTCCCAGACTAATCCCAACAATTCTTTGACTTCTTGATGATGAGCCTGCCAAGTAATCCCTTCCAAAGAATTGATTCTTGGGTTACCTGCTCTTAGATTTGCACCTTTAGTTATCTGTCCAACCGTACATTTAACCTCTAAGCCAACGGGATAATTGCGCAATTCTTCCTCAGACGAGTTTTCACCTCCCTTTGGAATAACATCAGGATGCCCTTTCTCTATAGGGTTAACTATTGCGTCTGTTACTCCTGCTAAAGAGTGGCAAAACATCGAACCAACAATCGAACTTGTAGTTCTATAATCAATATTTTTATAAATAGTTGAAGGAAGGGTTTCTAAAAATTCATTTGTTCGATGTAGCGCAGACTCTATATGCTGAGAATTTACTGCAAACCCGCAAGAGATATTGATGAAATTAGAATTAATAATGTATGTCATTTAATGCCTGTTCAACTTCAGCTATTAAAATACTGGCAGTAGTGTTTAGAGATTTTGAGATCTGAAACAAGACAGACAAAGTGGGTGACTTCAAGCCACGTTCTATCTGGCTGACATAGGTACGATGTATACCAGCTCTGTCAGCTAGCTCTTCTTGTGAAATCTTCGCTAGTGTCCTGTGCTTAACCAGAACTTGACCTAACGACTCGTTAATGTTTGTCATTCTAATATGCTCTTAGAAGAAGAGACCCTGAGTCTACAGACAATAGTATTCAACTTGGTCTGATCTATGACTGTTGCTTACTGAAGAAGGAAAACTGGCTTCTGGGCTAGATTTCTAAAAGTACGTCTAACACCTTTATTAAAAACCCTAAAAACCAATACGAGAACCTTGCCCTGTGAGCCTTTACCGTTATCAGGTTACTAATGCTTATAGAAATAGCCGTAAAACCCAACGGTTTTAACCGTGGGATATAAGGCGGTGA
>CAZLKI010000217.1:0-5311 GCA_964560035.1 uncultured Synechococcus sp. | reverse complement strand
TTATTCTCATATTTACTCTGCGTATTTATACTCATTGCAAAGTTGGGATGCACCCAATTTAATCTAACTAATTTAACTCAACTTCGATCGGTAAAATGCTTTTGCTTAATCCAAAAAGTTTTTAGGCTATTTTCTCAGTACTATGAAATCTACATTTTGACATCTACGTCTTAGTCGCGAGTTCCATTAAGAAGCGGAGGGCTTTAGAAATATAGGTGGCACAAACTGTGGGAGAGGTTTCGTAAAACGATCGCCAAGCTAATCCTTTTTGTTGGTCGTAATCCTCAATTGCTTCAGGATGCAGGTCTAACCAAGCTAGGCGTACAGCGTGACCGATCAGGACATCAAATACAATATGATCGTCAATTTGCAAGTCGGGATTTTGGGCGGCGATCGCCGCGAGTTCGATTAGTGCCTCGGTATTAACTTGGCGGTATTCGGGAGCTTGAATTTTATTTAATAGGTGTTCGATGCGGAGGGCAAAGTTTTTTTCGCCTGCGGTCATCTCTGCCAAAATGATTTCACTATCTAAGCGATTGCGGCGATCGAGTTTATCCCCAATTACCAAGCCTTTACAGTGCTGCATCACCTGCCAAACTTGAGGATAAAAGCCTTTAGTTGTTCGGTTTAGACCGCCATCACGTTGTCGTTGCTGCCACCAGTCAGTTTGATTTGATTGATTAGAATATTGACTAGAATTAAGACTTGAATTAAGTTCAAAGGAAGTCACCCAGTTAATTTGTTGCTGTTGCTTGACTTGCAAAGATTCTTGGCGAAATAGAGTTTCGTTAAGGTCTTCATAACCGACTAAAACCTGACGCAATCGACTTTTAACTGTAAATGGACTTAATCCCATGAGATGTTCGTATGCTTCATCTTGAGTTACTTTTAATTCTCTGGAGAGTTCACTGGTAATTAGGAGGATTAGATATCCTACGCGCAAAGTAAGCAAGCCATCGCTGAGTTCGGGTTCGGCTTTAATTAGCAGGCTGAGATAGATAATGATTTCTTGGGTAAGCGATCGCTCTCTAATATCCACACTCCTGAATTCTTCAATTTTCGCCATGACATCGGCTGAGGGCATCGGATCGACAATTAAAGAAGCTTCATTATAGGACTTACCGACAGCAATCTGTTTGCCGCGAATCAAAATACTGGTAACGGCATCCCCTAAGCCAATATCGACTTTATCCATTAATCCTGCGGCACGGCGAATGATCGTCCATAACCGCCATTGTCCTGCTTTGGTATAGACTTCGTTTAATAGCTCCGCGATCGGCAGATAATCACCGTGTAATCGCGTATCAAATTCCTTCCCCTTAAGTTGGGTGAGCGTTTCGAGCAGATCGATTTGTTCGTAAAGATTTTTAGATTCCTTTAAACGCTCGATCATGTGAGAGATATTTCGTTCGGATTCCAGCAGAAATTCTTGAGTATTGGATAGAGGTTGAGTAGAGTCTAAATCAGTTCCTAAAAAGCAAGAAATCGGAACGGTCTCCGTCAGGGCTGATTCGGAAAACTGGAAGTCGTGGATATAATCAATGGGTTCGGTGGCGGCGGTGATTAGTAATTGATTTAGCTTGCCGATTTTGATAGTTACGCCGTTGCAAGAACCACTTTGAAGTTCTTTCAGTAGTTGTAATAACGGCGACTTCGCTAAAATTTCCTCGCGGCGTTCGGTCTCAAACATAGGATGGGTTAACAGCAAAGTCATAGTTGGTCGCCCAAGGTGCTGCCAGTGCCGTTGAATATAGACTAATTCGCCTTTAATTTGCGATACCAAGAAGTGATAGTCGAGCGTGAGATAAAATTGCTGCTGATCCAAAAAAGATGGCAGGAAGGCGATCGCCTCACCCCGAATCCGAAAAACCCGTGAAGTCGTGAGGCTTCTCAGCCGCCGAATTGGTCTACCTGTAAGGTTTAATTTATCGTTACGTCCGATATGAAAATAGATTTTGGATAAATCATCCGCTTGCCTGACTTGAATGGGAGCAATCTGGCTTGGCGTTTGGGTTTCAATCCCATAGGTAGCTAGTTCGGCTTGGAGGGTTAAATCCTCAGCTAAGAGTGCAATTTGAACTACAGGCAACAATTGATTATTAATAGGACTGTTAATTTTAAAACTCCGTCCGAGGGGATCGATATCACTTATTGATAAAAGCTCTTCTTTTAGTAATTTACCCAATAGATAGAGACTTTGCGCCCATACGAGCGGGAGGTTGGCATTCGGTTGGCGGGTTTGGCTTTGCGGCTGGTTGCGTTCGGCTTCTATGTGCGCGGTGGGGACAAAAAATAACTCTGGTAATAACTGATAACCATCTTTTTCCACTAATAGGGGTTGGAGTTTTTGATAATATCTCTCTGCCTCTGGGCGATCGCCTCTAAACAAAGCATCCAACATTAGATAAGTAAAAAATAGGGGCCATTCTCCCTCAATATGTTCAAACTGCTTCAATTCCCACGGTTCGTAGTGCAGCCGAGTGGCATCTTCAATGACAGTTTGATGTCCATCGCGTAAAAATCTCTTACAACCGTACTTCCCTTCTAGTTTGGAAATTATATTAGTGCGCGTGCGTTCGACTAATTCTTTATCCTCGACAGCAAAGGCAGGATAGCCAATCACACTGAGTAAAGCCCCGTCAACTTCTTTTGAACTAGATTCTCTGGGTAAAAGCGATCGCAAAGTAGTTCTGGTTCTGGCAATTTCATCTAACAAAACATGAATTACCGATGCTTGACTGCCGCGTACTCCAAATAAATCTAAGCCATTAATTGCTTCTAGTGCTGCTTTTGCCATACCTACAGAACTAGCATTAAGTTCGGGTTTGCCATGATTGGCTTTATTCCCCCGTTCCCAAATCCCATAGTCGGGAGTACGATATGCCCGTCCGATGTAATAGACCAGATTTTGAATGAAGTTAACTTCGTCAATAGTAAAAATGATTGCCAAACCCGAAGCCGTCATCTGTGCCAACATCAACACATACAAAGAAGTGGCATCCAATTGTAAATGTCCCCATTGGTCATCGCCCACCACCGTAGCGGCAGTACTGGTACTGTATTTGGCATGGAGGGCATCTAAAGCAGCTTGAGTGACTTTGAATTTTTCAACTTTGTCTGCCTGCTGCATCATGGCAAAGAGTAATCCCCGCATCAGTTTGACTGCACTTTGTTCGAGTTCGTATCTACGACCCCTGTCGCTATCCAATTTACGATATGCCAGAGCTAATCCCCAAACTGCCAAAATACTATAGACATTATCCCTAACCCATGCATCGGTATAGTCGCCGTGGGCATTGATTGCCGTACTAGCAGGTAGTAGACCCGTAATCGGATTTTGCCGCGCGAGAATTATAGCCGAAACTTCTTGATAGTAAATATCTAGTCTGGATTGGAGATTGGGAGTCATAGACAAATTGAGAGCAATAGAAGAAGGCTTGAAGACTTTTATTTTTTTACTAAGAAATTTAATCTAGCCAAGGTTAGGTCAGTCTAGCAAAATTTTTAGTTAATTCTGAGCATTTTAAAATCTAACTTACACCACCAAAAAACTACTTCCGCGATCGCTCAATTAAAATACCAACACTCATTCCAACTCCAGCAGAGTCACCCCCACGACTGCCGCCCAAATAATCCGAGAAATATTATCCCGCCCGGAGGTGATAGTGGAAAAAACTTTGGGGATATTGCAAATTCAAAAATGATGATGCCGACCGTTAAAAAACAAGATCGTGCAAATATTTACTACGCTACTTTGGGATAGCTTTCGATCTCGCTCGGTCACGGACTTCTATTGGTTTTGGTAATTCTTGATGATTAGTGTAAAAGCAAAAAAGCCAACATAGTAAATGAATTTTTCAATATTATGAAACCCAAATGACTTATCCAGATGATCTAAGAACTAAAGAGTGATATCTTTAATATCAAGAATACTGTGTAATGAAATACTGTAAAGGAGTAAAAAAGGTGAGAGTTGCATCAGGCTTAACCATTTCTTTAGCAATTATAGGGCTACTTGCCACAGAGGCTGGACTTCTAGTTGGAGCATTACCACCTGCAATCTATGCCCAAGGCACCGAGCAACTTCAGGTCAAAACCAAAAAGCGAGTTGCTGTCTTAGATTTTGAGTTTGCGAGTACGGGGCTGACAGGAGGAGGGTTTAGCTTATTTGGAGCAGGTGGTCCTGCTAAAGGCATTAGCGATTTAATTACAAATAGCCTTGTCAGGAACGGTACCTACATTGTGATTGAACGTAGCAGAATTCAAGAAATCCTCAAAGAGCAAAATCTAGGGGCATCGGGCAGAATTGAAGCAACTACAGCCGCGCAAATTGGTCGAGCATTAGGGGCAGATATTTTAATTATAGGTAGCGTTAATCGCTTTAATTTGGAGTCCAATACTTCAGGTGGCAGCGTATTTGGAATTGGTAGCGCCACAACAAAAAATGTAGCAGAAGTAAAGCTGGCAGCAAGAATGGTAGGCACGACTACAGGAGAAATCATTGTAGCTGCAGATGGGGCAGGAACTGAAGAACAAAATGATAGTGCCGTAGTAGTTAGGGGTTTTGGTAGTACTGGTTCGGCAACTAACAATACCGATAAGCTTTTAAGCTCGGCTAGTGAAAAGGCGGTAGAACAGGTAGTCGCTCAATTGGCAGCAGCCTCAGCGACAGTCGCAGCATTACCATCGGTTTTACCCAATATTACGGCAGTAGTGGCAGATGTGTCTGGCAAATCACTTACTCTTAATAAAGGTGGTAAGGATGGATTTAAGCCGGGTATGATTGTTTCCATCGAACGCGTAACTAAAGAAATTAAAGATCCTGCTACGGGTCAAATCTTAAGAAGGCAAACATCTCAGATTGGGCGGGTTCAATTGACTGAAGTTGATGGCGGATCGGCTGTTGGTAAGGTTTTAAGCGGTAAAGGCTTTAAAGTTGGCGATATTGCTAAACCGACAGAGTAATAATTCTTTTTTAATTTTCCCTTTAATTCTAAAAAAATTTGATAGGAGGTAATAGAAAGCCTCCTAAATTCCCTGAATAAGGATGACAGCTAAAGGGTCTTTTCTAAATCATTTTCTTGAGCTTCCCGAATTTTAAGGTGCATTTTAAGTAACTCATGTTACCCAGAACAATTTGATTCGATCAAGGGTTTAAGTAGGGTTACACTCAATTAATGCTTTAAACCTTGTGGTATTTGCCTCTTTGAGACTACCTTACTGAAAGAACTTCAGACTTCTGCGTAACATGAGTTACTATAGAGAATATAGTCTATAGGGGTGCGACCTCAATATAATACACTTATTAGGT
>CAZLKI010000216.1:0-5348 GCA_964560035.1 uncultured Synechococcus sp. | reverse complement strand
AATCTATGGCGAGACAAATTCAAAAGTTATAGTTTCGTATAATCGCTTGATAAAATCTCCATTTAAAATCTTACCATTTCTCTTTTCACTAATTTCATCGAGCTTTGCCACGATCGCCGCTCCGTATTCTTTAGCTTTAACGATCATAGTGTCTAGATATTTCTCAACTTCAGCACTAGGAATTTCTGATACTTCAGATTCGATTTCGGCGAATGCTCTTTGGATTTCTACTCTAATTGATGCGGCCACACCTCGGCGATCGTTTTCATTTTTATATTCGACTTCACCGCAAATAAGTTGATCGATTACGGCAGTGGCGATCTTATCGGGGATAAACTGACTTCTATTTCCTTTCATGGCAGTGGAATTAATATTTTTAGGGCTACGTTTGACAAACTTCAAGCCTTAAATCATATCTTAAAATTGAGGTGTGCTGGAAAAAGGTTAGATTACAAAGCTTAATTAAACCTTTAATTAAAACTAAATATTAAGTAGAATTGCCCACACTATGACATTTTTCTCTAGTGCGATTGTAGTAAACTAGCCATTGACAAATCTTTACAGAAGAGTTTAAATCTGCAACAACTATGGACTTTGCATATCAATACGCTTGGCTAGTACCCGTACTGCCTCTTACCGCCGCTTTTATTATTGGCACTGGGCTAATTACCTTTAATAAAGCAACTAACAAACTTCGCAAACCAGCCGCTATTTTGAGTGTTTCCGCGATCGGGGCGGCTATGGTGCTCGCTTTTGGCATTCTTTGGAGCCAAATTCAGGGACATGAGCCTTACTTGTGGACGTTTGAATGGGCAAGTGCGGGAGATTTTCATCTAAGTATGGGCATCGTCATCGATCACTTAACCGCTTTGATGCTGGCGATCGTCACAACTGTCGCTTTTTTAGTGCAAATTTATTCTGATGGGTATATGGCGCACGATCCTAGCTATCCCAGATTTTACGCTTATCTGAGCATATTTAGTTTTTCGATGTTAGGGCTGGTAATGAGTCCAAATATTGTGCAGATTTATATTTTCTGGGAATTAGTAGGAATGTGTTCTTATCTGCTAGTGGGCTTTTGGTACGATCGCAAGGGAGCCGCCGATGCTTGTCAAAAGGCATTTGTGGTAAATCGAGTTGGTGACTTTGGCTTACTTTTAGGAATTTTAGGCTTATATTGGGCGACTGGCAGTTTTGAATTTGAAGCGATCGGAACTCAATTAAACTACTTGGTTGAATCTGGGGCTGTTAGCAGTTTCTTGGCAGGCTTATTAGCGATTTTAGTATTTATGGGTCCTGCGGCAAAATCAGCACAGTTTCCCCTACACGTTTGGTTACCCGATGCGATGGAAGGACCTACGCCAATTTCGGCTCTAATTCATGCGGCAACGATGGTAGCGGCGGGTGTATTTTTAGTGGCGCGGATGTTCCCAGTATTTGAGCATTTGGATTTTGTGATGAATACGATCGCTTGGACAGGAGCATTTACAGCATTTTTGGGCGCATCGATCGCCATCACTCAAAACGATATTAAAAAAGGATTGGCTTACTCCACAATTTCCCAATTAGGCTATATGGTCATGGCAATGGGAGTTGGGGCATACAGTGCGGGCATATTTCACCTCATGACCCATGCTTATTTTAAGGCGATGATGTTCTTAGGCTCTGGCTCGGTGATTCATGGCATGGAAGAAGTGGTCGGACACAATCCATTTGTGGCTCAAGATATGCGCCTGATGGGTGGACTACGCAAATATATGCCGATAACTTCAGTTACTTTCTTAATTGGCACTTTGGCAATTTCAGGGATTCCGCCCTTTGCTGGATTTTGGTCGAAGGATGAAATTTTAGCTTCAGCTTTCACCGCGAATCCTGCCTTGTGGTTAGTAGGTTGGCTCACGGCTGGGATTACGGCATTTTATATGTTTCGGATGTATTTCAGTACCTTTGAAGGTGAGTTTAAAGGGACAAAAGCTGATTTAGTTGCGGCAGTAAAAGCTGAGAATACGCCTAAAGGTATCACTACGGAAGAAGATCATGGACATCACGCTCACAAGCCTCATGAATCTCCTTTGGCAATGACATTCCCGCTCATGGCATTGGCAATACCTTCGATTTTAATTGGCTTAGTCGGAACTCCTTTTGCTAATTATTTTGCAGCTTTCATTCATGCTCCGAGTGTGGTAGTTAAGGCAGTAGAAGGAATTGAGATGCTGCCTAAAGAAGAGATGACCGAGTTTTTAATCATGGGTGGCTCTAGCGTTGGGATTGGTTTAATTGGGATTAGCCTCGCGGTATTGATGTATCTGCAAGGTAAGATTTCTCCTAAGGCGATCGCCGACTCTATTCAACCCCTTTATCAATTCTCTAAAAACAAATGGTACATTGACGATCTTTATGATGTGGTATTTGTCCAAGGTTCTCGCCGTCTAGCTCGTCAGGTATTGGAAGTAGATTCTAAAATTGTGGATGGAGTGGTTAACTTAGCTGGATTTGTGACTTTACTAACGGGTGAGTCGTTAAAGTACTTTGAAAATGGTAAAACTCAGTTTTATGCACTGGTAATTTTTATTGGGGTACTAGGGTTTGTAATTGCTTCTCAAGTTTAGATACTCTTTGATTTTTGGTTGATTTTTGATTGATTTTGGCGATCGCTTCTTTTACCCAATTATTTTGTGGAGATTTTGTAGAGATTTTGTGAAGCAAGTCATATTGAACTATATTCCGCAACGCATTCCCCATTCTCGCTTGCAGGGTGGGGTTAGCTGCGGTAGGTACATTAATTTTTTAGGACTATCTCGATCTTGTATATATTGTTTCAATAGCTCAAGAGGTGGAGGGACTTTAAAAAGGCTGCAAGAAATTCAGCTATCAGAAAATCAAACAGTGGGTAATGCTAGCGTCCTTTCTCCTACTCTACCGCCAACCAGTCCCCTCGCGGTCTTAGCAGTAATTTAGCATCAAGTGGCTACCATTGGGGCAGTTGTAGCCATCTCTATTGCCTTACTCCTTAGTAGCAGAGATACATTACTTAGAAGTTTGAAAGAAGTAACCCGCTTACTGAGATACACCGTCTTGGGGATACTACCCAACTTTGGTAATACAGAAATGAGGCAGTTACCAACATTCGTGCGTAAAAATCCCAAATCTATTTATAGTCGTGTCTACCAAAAAATTCAATCTAGCAAGGCTTATCGAAATTTACGTTCTGGAATGAATAGTTTTAAAACTGCATTTTTTAATGCCGAGATCGAGCCTCAGACTTCCAATCTAGCGGTATTTGTGCGGGATAATCCGCGATCGCCGATCAGTGAAGGGTATCGAATGCTCCAAACCAGTTTGCGGTTTTTAAGTTCAGATCGCCAAATTAGAGCAATAGTAGTTACAAGTTGCATCCTTGAAGAGGGTAAATCTACAGTCTCAGCCAACTTAGCCGTAGCGATCGCCCAACTGGGTAAAACAATACTACTGGTAGATGCGGATATGCGACGACCTTCTCAACCTAAAATTTGGGAGATTCCCACTACTTTGGGCTTGAGTAATATTTTGGTAGGAGAAACAAATCTCGAAACGTCATTACAGACTGCAATTCCTAACCTAGATATTTTGGTAACAGGAGTGATTCCTCCCGATCTACTAACTCTTATTAATTCGCAGCACATGGCAAATTTAATAAGTGAATGGTCGGAAATTTATGATTATGTAATTATTGACAGTCCACCTTTACTAGCTGTTACTGATACTTTTGTTTTAGGCAAAATTGCCGATGGCGTGTTGATGATAGCTAGACCACAGCTTTTGAATTCTGTCAGTGCTTTGAGAGCTAAATCTCTACTAGAGCAATCCGCAATTAATTTGTTAGGACTGGTTATAAATGATGTTGCTGCCGTAGATGCCAACTACTATATGTATAACTACTACTACACTAAATCCGTAGTTCTAATCTAATTTCGACTAATTATTTAACTGCAAATCTAGGAAACTATTAGCATCTCTAAATTATATAAACTGGCATAAAGTCCAGCCTGAGCGATTAATTCTTCATGGCTACCAGATTCTATCAACTCTCCCTGTTTTAGTACCAAGATCCGATCTACATTCCGAATTGTGGATAGTCGATGGGCGATGATGATAGTAGTACGTCCGATTAATAAATCTTCTAAAGACTTTTGAATCAAGTATTCAGTATTTACATCTAAACTGGCAGTAGCTTCATCTAAAATCAACACCCGTGGATCTCTTACCGCGGCTCTAGCAAATGCTAGTAGCTGTTTTTGTCCACCCGATAAATTAGTTCCCCGCTCTCGCACTTGAGATTCATAACCGTGGGGTAATGCCTGAATAAATTCATCCACATTCATGACTTTAGCAGCAGCGATCGCCTCATCCAGACTGTAATCATCACCCAATGTAATATTATCCTTGACATTACCTGAGAATAAAAACACATCCTGCAAAATTACGCCTAAATATCGTCTGAGTTCTAATTGCGTAATATCTCGAATATCAACGCCGTCAATCAAAATTCTGCCCTGTGCGGGTTCGTACAGTCGAGATAATAAGCGAATAATCGAACTTTTACCAGCGCCCGTAGGTCCGACTAAAGCTACTTTTTCACCCGGTGCGATCGCAAAGCTGAGGTTTTTTAAGACAAATTCATCGGGTTTATAACCAAACCACACATTCTCAAATCGAATTTCACCCTTACCAGATCCAGGCAAAGATTTTGGATTAATAGGATCGCGAATTTCGATCGGTTCGTTCATAATGGCTGTAATCCGCTCGATCGCCGTAAATCCTGATTGAATCGTGGTAAATTTTTCTGCCAGTTGCCGTAACGGTTCAAATAATCTTTGGGAAAATAATATAAATTCTGTAAGCTGCCCAAAGGTTAACTGTTTTTGAATAATCTGTCCGCCACCCAGCCACAATACACCCGCGATCGCAATTAAAGAAATCCACTCTAAAGTTGCCGACACCGCCGAATCGTGAAAAATAGTATTGTTTACCTCAGCCACATATTGCTTATTAACGCCAAAATGCTGTTTAGAATTTGTTTGCTCTCGGCGAAATAGCTGGACGATTCCCACCCCTACAATATTCTCTTGGAGGATGGAGTTGAGGTCGGAAAGTTTATCCCTAGCTTTAAAGTTAGCTTTACGATATTCGTGTTGAAAGTAAACAATTAAGCCAGTAACGGGAAAAACCATCAAGGTCAAAAGTAAACCCAAGTCCCAACGTGATAAAAACATAGCGATAGCGATCGCCACTAAAGAAGCAATATCGCTAAAAATGCCAACAGCCCCAGTCGCAAATACATCCCCTAATGCTTCAACATCACTGGTCAA
>CAZLKI010000215.1:0-5393 GCA_964560035.1 uncultured Synechococcus sp. | reverse complement strand
CTGGCCTAGGCATTGCAGGTTAGGCAAGTATAGCAGATCATGAGGTGCAGCACACGTACAGGGGATTGAGAGGGAGCAGAACAGATTGAGTGGGTTATTATTCGAACCTATTAACACCTTTTGACCCACTTCCCAATTCAGGTAATTCTTTTTTTTTTTCAAAAGAAGAGGTTACATTTGGTCTGCTCAGGCGCCTACGGCGCAACGAAGACCTGGGTAAAAAGGATTTCAGAGGCTCAATAGTATGCCACTGTCAATTGAAGCAGAGCCCAACCTCTCAAGGCTGCCAATTTTGGCAGTAGCATTCAACTATTGTTGATAACTGTCGAGCCATTTGATGGAGATTGGCATCAGGCCAATGGAATGGACATTGCTGGTTGCTCACAACAGCAGCATGTCATCAAAGGTACACAACTGTAAGACATTAGTCATCGCCGTATGACACGTAGGCCATTCTCTGAAACCAAAACAACATGCCATGCCAAAAAAGGCTGTTGTGTCAGTAACAATGTACGTGCTGTTTTTGGTACTTTGGCTGTTACTGCAAAGTCAGTCAAAGCTTCCCAGAATGAAGCTTTTGCAGCACGCACTGCTACTGTTTCAATGATATCTGGCACATTGAGTTGGGAGGACACCGCCCAAGCTGTTCTACGGCCATGTTCAAAAGCATGTATTGCAGCCAAGCAAACCATGTCCCACACTAGGCGATGCAGTCGTCTGTGTGGTGGACGTGCCAACCATATTGCAGAACATGGGATACGTGTGCCGGCAGGTAATAAGCCAAAGATCACAAGCTGGCTTTCAATCTCCCGCCGCACAGCTACAGCTACAGGACATGTCCAAAAATGGTGTTCAACATCAGGACTGAGCACCCCACAAACCACACAAGGGGAGTGCAGTCCCATACGCTGAGCAGTAGGGAAAGCATTTAATGTCAATCTCCAAGCTGCCTCCTTGTAAACATTTGCAACATGCAGATTCCACCATCTGCACAACACAGATGTTACAGCAGGCAACTGAATATGCTGCTGATAACCATCCAGCCTTCTTATGCTCTGCACAAAAGCATCATGACGGGGTTGAATGGCATCATGCGCAACCAAACGCTGTAATTTTGTGGCTGCTGCCACAGTAAGTTGAGTCAGCTGCACTGTACTCATATGGTGGCTAACCAACAATTGCCATCCTAAGTGAGCACACATAGAACTGCGTGCATCTGACATACATTCATTGCTGACATGCATCAATGTAGAAATGGACCGCCCAGCTTGCTGAGCAGCTGTAAACTTGTTCTTTGCTGCTATGACCCATGCTGTTGGCAGCAAAGCCATCAATGCTTGCATATGTTGCAGAGCAACATGGCGGTTGCTGTAAACTGTCCGATGTTCAAGCCAGGCATCCCAAATTCCTACATTATAACGTGCATATTCCCCGAGAGTGCTAGGAGTCCCAGGATTTGCACACACATGTTGTAATTCATGCAAAAGCACAACAGCCTGGCCTAGGCATTGCAGGTTAGGCAAGTATAGCAGATCATGAGGTGCAGCACACTCCAAACCTACTACCACTTGCCTAGACTGCCCAAACCATTGCCACTGTTGTTGTACTACAAAAACAGGGTTGCCCCACAAAGGAGCTTCCCAACATAAAGAGTTGATGTCGAGGGCATTGGTGCCTACATGTTGCAGGGGGGGCAATGCCCTCAAACCTAGGGCCATTGCACGCAAAGGCTGTGGAACAAGGTTAATTTGTCCAGCCTCAGGCAATAAATGCTCCTTCCCACACAACAATAAGCCCCATGGGCTGTAACTTGCTGCCCTAACAGTACCATTGACTTGGCTAGCCCAACGCTGCCACAGTTCCCTACCAAGTGCTATCCATGGTACAGCAGGGTTACCACAAAGCAGGTCAGCCCCTTCCGAAGCCCAACGGGATAGCAAATGATGATGCAAGGGCAACAAACCAAAGCCACCGTCCCGGGGGTGTGCTGCCATACATGCACCAGGCACCCCAGGTGGGCGTTGTAAGTTGCCTTTTGGGCCCACACCTGCATCGATCAAAGCTGAGGACCATTTTCTCAGCTGATCGGATTCAGAGTGTGGTAGCTCACATGCAAATTGAGCTGCATACAGGATTGTTGACAAAGCATAAGCATTCAACGCAAAGGCACGGCCAAAGGCAGACAGGCATGGAATGCGACTGATACTTTCCATTCTGTCCTTGACTGTACCCATGCGTTTGTCCCAATCCACTTTACTTCTGCCATGCCCATCTATGTAAACACCCAATGCTTTTGTTTTGTCAACGATTTGCAGGCCTGAATGCTGCTCTGCTGTCTGATCCTGTGCAACAGGAGGCTGGCAGCCAATGAGCAACAATTTGGTTTTATTAAGATTCAAACGTTGCCCAGAGGCATCAGCAAAAACATTCATGGATTCCATAAAACCAGGGATACTGGCCAATGAGGGTACAAAGGGTTCAGCATCGTCTGCATACTGAGCAGCTATGATGTTGCAGCCCAGCACTGTCACTCCCACACCCCGCTGCTTCAAAAAACACCATAATGCCTGTCCAATAAATAAATACAGCAAGGGGGCGAGAGGGCAGCCTTGTCGAACTCCTGCCTCGCATTTAAAACATGATGACTTGAAGCCATTCACCAAGGCACACGTGTATGTGTCGGTGAGTAGCACCCGCATCCATGACAAAAAACCAGCTCCAACCCCTAGCTGGCTGGCAACAGCAAATAAAAATTCCCTGTCCACAGTGTCATAAGCTTTTGTAAAATCAGTAGACACTTCCACAGCAGAGGTGCCATTCACCTGCAGTAGGGCTGGTAGAATTTGAAGCAGGCGTATGCTGTCCCTGATTTGGCGGTGTTGCAAAAATGCACACTGGGCAGGATGTATGACGTGGCCAATTACTGCCAATAACCGGTTGGCTAGTATTTTGGCCAAAATACGGTAAACATAATTTAGCAACTGTATAGGGCGGTAACTGCCAGGTAATAATTCACTTTCACCTGGCTTCAAAATTGGGATAATAACACCGTCCAAAAAGCCAAGAGGTACCCTATGCAGTTGCCCAACTGCTGAATAGAGAGATGCCAATATGGGAGCCATCTGCTCCCTGAACTGGCGAAACAGTTCACCAGGTAAACCATCCAAACCAGGAGACTTGCCAGGGGCCGTACCTCTAATGGCACAGATCACCTCTTCCACTGTTACTGTGCCTTGGCCCAATCCTGCTGCCTCCAAGGGGCCAAGAGTTCTAGAGTGCTGTGAAACAGCATTGAGAACAGCTTGCCTGGCTGTGATACTAGTATGGGGGCTGGTTGTGATGATGGCATAATGCTGGCCCACAATGCATGATAGTCCAAGACCATCTCTAACCAAATGGCCTGAGCCAGGTGCATGTAACCCCCTGATGTAGCTGCCACCCTTAGGTGGTCGCATCACACGGCTCATTGCTGGGCCTGGCCGTTCACCACTATGCACCCATTGTTGCCTCCTGGTTTGCTGCTGCTGAGCTTCGTCCGCAGCTTGTAGATGTGCTAGGTTTTCACGTGCCCGTAAAAGGGCTGCCAGAACTCCTAGCACAGCTGCTTCACTGCAGTTGCCCAACTGCTGATGTGCGGCCTGAACAGCAGCTGCTGCCGCTGCACGCTGTGCTGCTGGTTGCTGCTGGGCGCGGTGCTGCTTTGCTGTGTTACTCAAGCTCTGTCCTTCAGCATGGATTCTAAGAATAAATCCAGGAAACCAACTGTCCAACAAGGTGTCAGCATCTGCAGGAAGCTGTTGCTGCTGGTCAGTCAACCATTGCTTCATAGCTTCCCTGCAAGATGCATCTGACAAAAATAACAAGCGCAATCTTTGCAAGCCAGGACCAAGGGCACCACGGCCACATGGCAGCAACTGTACAATCACTGCAAAATGGTCGCTGACCGGGCCTTGGCGGTCGGCTTGCCAACAAGCTGCCAACTGAGAAACAAGGTTGGGACTGACATACACTCTGTCAATTCTGGATGCAGCGTTCGCCCTCACAAAAGTGTATGCCTTACGCAAAGGATGTTGTCTTCTCCAAGCATCACACATACTGGGCAGGTGATGTCTCCATGCAGCAGCAGGCGTACTGTCATGAGTAGCTGCCTGCCGCTGCTGCTGCTGCTGTCCCGTAGGCGAACGCCTATCCAAAGCTGCACTGGTGACAAAGTTGAAATCCCCAAGGAACACCAGACCTCTGCTGGGCTGCTGCTGTTGCTGCTGCCATATGCTCGCCAGAGGGCCACTGATGATTGCAGCATTCGCTGCAGGGTTACTAGCATGAAAATACAAACCCACAACACTAAGCTGTTGGCCTGCCCATTCCAACGGCACCTGCAACAGCCTCCCCTGTGCTGGGCCATTTGCTGGTGCTGTGGGCTGCCCATGTAAGCGCATCACTCCGCTAGCAAAATGCTTAGAGCGGATAAGCACAGCCACACCTGCTGTGATGCGCTGTTGGGCTGCAAATGCTACGCTCCAGTACGAGTGCCAGCCTCTGTGAAGAAGTTGGCGCTCCACTACTGTCCTGTCCAAGAAACCCACATGGGTGTCTACTGCTGCCACAATGTCTAGGCCTTGCTGCTGCCAATAATCACAGAGGCCATCCAGCTTAGCAGCCAAGCCATTTACATTGTGGCAGCCAACCCGCAGACAAGGCCTTCTAGGCATTGGGTTTCCTAGGTGCTGCCAGCCTCCCACTGCTGGTGGTGCGTGGCAGCGCAAACTTACTGGAGTGTGCTGAGGTACGTAGGAGTCTATCATGCCTGCTGACAGAGCTGCTGTGCTTGCCAGAAAGCTCAGCCAGCAGCAGCAACTGATCCTCGCCTTGCTGCTGCTGCTCCAACAGGCTGAGAGCTGCTGGTGGAGGTTGCCCATCTGAGCTGCCTTCACCTGCTGCTGGGAGGTTAGAATGACCGTCCACCTGGTGCTGCAGCTGCTGCTGCTGACCAGCTGTGTTGCTGCTGCCACCAGAGGCAGCAGCGTCAGCAGCAGCACCAAACGCACAATGCTGCTGCTGCTGCTGCTGCTGTTGGTGCTGCTGCTGTTGCTGCTTTTCAGCGCTGCTATTCCCACCAGCAGCAATAGTGTCAGCAGCATCAGCATTGTGAATCTGCTGCTGCTGCTGCTGCTGCTGCTGCTGCTGATGCTCTGGATTTTGCTGCTGCTGTGGGGCATCAGCCATGTCAGCATCAGCCATGTCAGCATCAGCAGCACCTTGAGCTACGTGCTTCCTGCGCCGATCTGGCGAGCCAGACACCAGCAGCTCCTCTTGCTGCTGCCGCATACGTGAGCGTAGCTGCTGCTGCTGCTGCTGCTGCTGCTGCTGCTGCTGCTGCTGCTGCTGCTGCT
>CAZLKI010000214.1:0-5434 GCA_964560035.1 uncultured Synechococcus sp. | reverse complement strand
TCCACCAAGAAACTATCGATCGAGTTAGCCAAAAAGTTGACTTGGTAGAAGTGGTGTCCGAGCACGTTGTCTTAAAAAAAAGTGGTGCCAATTATCGCGGTGCCTGCCCATTTCATAAGGGAACGAATCAATCTGCCCTAACTGTAAACCCTAGTAAGCAGGTATATCATTGTTTTTCCTGTGGGGTAAGCGGTAATGTTTTTAAGTTTTTGATGGAGATTGGCGATCGCAGCTTTAATGATGTCGTCATTGATTTAGCCCAAAAATATAGCGTTCCCGTCCGTACATTAGAGCCTGCCAAGTCCCAAGAATTACAACAGCAGCTATCTTTGCAAGATCAGTTATACGAACTAATTGGTTTAGCCGCGAGTTTTTATCAGCACGCTTTATTTTCACCTCAAGGGCAACACGCTCTGGAATATTTGACCCAAAAACGTCAACTCAGCCTCGAAACTATTCAAACTTTTCAATTAGGATATGCTCCTGCGGGTTGGGATACGCTACATGGCTATTTAGTCAAGCAAAAACGCATTCCCGTGTCTGTAGTCGAGCAAGCAGGTTTGATTATGCCGCGCAAAACTGGAGATGGGTATTACGATCGGTTTCGCGATCGCCTGATGATTCCCATTCACGACCTCAGATCTAGAGCGATCGCCTTTGGGGGCAGATGTTTAGATAATTCCGAGCCCAAATACTTAAATTCGCCCGAAACGACCTTATTTAATAAAGGTTCGATCCTGTTTGCCATGGATAAAGCGCGAGATGCCATAAGTAAGAACGATCAAGCAATTGTGGTGGAAGGATATTTTGATGCGATCGCCCTGCATCAGGCGGGGATAAATCAAGTCGTTGCGAGTATGGGCGTGGCGTTGGGGCAAAACCAAATTCGGCAATTGTTGCGTTACACCGATTCCAAAAAAATCATTCTTAATTTTGATGGCGATAAGGCGGGAATTAATGCCGCAGAACGGGCGATCGCGGGCTTCAAAGATTTAGTCTATGGCGGCACGGTGCAACTGCGAATTTTAACGATTCCGTCGGGTAAAGATGCGGATGAATTTCTTAAAGAAAAATCACCAGAGGCATATCAAAGACTTTTACAAAACATCGATCGCAGCGAAGGTGGCTTTTTAAAGCTCGAAGATTCAATCTACAGCGATCCAGAAACTGTCAAAGAACTCGTCCATGCTGCTCCCTTATTTTTAGACTGGCAAATCGAGCAAACTCTAATTGGTAAAAACCTCAACCAAGCCGATCGCTTTCAAGAAGCTACGCAAGCATTTGTCAAAATTCTCAATGAAATCCCCGATGGCTCTTTACGCACCCACTATATCCACGGCTGCGCCCAAAGATTAGCCCAACATAACTCTTACCTTATTCCCCGCTTAGAGCAAGATCTGCGCCGCCAATTACGCCAACAACGCTGGTACGGACACAAACATCGCGCCGATAGTCCAACTTCGACCTTGCAAATTGCCGAAACCCAGCTTTTACAAATTTATCTACATTTTCCCCAACATCGGCTCCAGATTACAGAGATGCTCGAAGCTGCCGATATTTGTTTTAGTCTTTCCCACCATCGGCAGTTATGGCAAATGATCGGTAATTGCCCCCTAAATCAAGCTCCCGACCAACTCATTCGCCACCTCCAAATTGCCTGTATGGAATTGCCCGAATTACCCGAATTATCAGAGCAGCTTTCCCATGTTTTGTGGCTCAATCAAAATGCTCAAGTGGCTTTACTGCGTCCGACTATGATTATTAAAGCGGCGATCGCCCGAATTCAACTAATTATGACCGAGAAAAAATACCGCTATTGGCGAGACCTCTGGGAAAAAATCGATTTAAAAACCAATCCAGATCTCGGCTACTACTACCAAACCAAAATCCAAGCCGAACAAACCCAAATGCAAGCTTTGCAAAAACAAGTAGAAATCACATTTACCGATTTAGTTGATGTTGAAGATCGAGGTAGCGATCGTCAGAGTAGCAATTGGGAAGATGCTATTTCTGACTTCTAAAGGTGGGGCTTTTAGGGATGATTTAGAAGCTGAGGAAAATTTTTGATCGTGATACAATTCCTGTAGATCTAGTAATCAAATATTTGCAGCCGCTTAAGCTTGAATTTAACTACCAATGGGCTTCTGGAAAAACTTATTTAGCGGCACTGACTCAAGTGCACCCGATCGAAACTCTAAATTTCGCTCCGTACCAAACTTTAATGGAGAAATCTTATTTAGCAGCGATCGCACTTTAGATCTTTATGAACTCGAAGAATTATGTGATGCCGTAGGCTGGTCGCGCCGACCTATTCGTAAAGTTCGGATTGCGATCGAACACAGTTTTATAGTGGTGACGATGTGGCATCAAAAAGGAGATTTCAAACGCTTAGTTGGCTTTGCCCGTGCTACTTCCGACCATGCTTTTAATGCTACGGTTTGGGATGTGGTCGTGCATCCAGAGTTTCAGGGTAAAGGACTGGGCAAAGAGTTAATGCGCGAAGTGATTTATCTACTCCGAAAAGAAGACATCAGTAACATTAGTTTATTTGCCGACGGTCATGTCGTCACTTTTTATCAGCAGCTTGGCTTTAGTCCAGATCCAGAAGGCATTAAGGGCATGTTTTGGTATCCTCCCTCTTAAGCTTTAAGATTTATTCATACTTTTTCATACTTTTTCATACTTTTTCATACTTTAAAAATTGTCATTAAAAGCTTGAATCAAATTTGACCGATATGCTAGTCTAGTAAAGCTGTATTTATGTTTTTATCGTCATGGCTAAACCAAATATTCACCCCGTATGGTACCCCGAAGCTAAAGTTGTCTGCAACGGAGAAGTAGTTGCTACTGTTGGCTCCACTAAGCCCGAACTCAATGTTGATATTTGGTCGGGTAATCATCCTTTTTATACTGGTACGCAAAAAATTGTAGATACCGAGGGTCGAGTCGAAAGATTTTTACGCAAATATGGAATGTATGACGCTAATGCGGCTGAAGATACCGTTCCTGTGGAAGAGGTCAAGGTTAAAAGAGGAATTAGAAGTCGTAGCAAGAAATAGCTGGTCGTAATTCAACTAATTATATTTAGATCGCTAGTTTGAATGATTATTTAGATCGCTAGTTTGAATAATTAATATGGATCTAAATCGCTAACTTTCGTTTTGATTACTACTTCATAAAATCAGTATGCCCGCGACCTACCTTCTCAGCAAGCTCAAATCTGTAGAGCAAACCTTTAACGAATTGACTCGGCGCATGGGCGATCCTGATGTTGCTAAAGATCCGTCAGAATTTCAACGCATTGCCAAAGCTCGTGCTTCTCTGGAGGAAACTGTAAACACTTTTGATGCTTTACGGAATGCTGAAACCGACTTACAGGAGTCCGAGCAGATTCTCAAAGAGTCCAACGATCCAGAGTTACGCGAAATGGCTGGCTTAGAAATTTACGATCTCAAGACAAAGCTAGAACATTTAGAAGCAAAACTTAAGCTCTTACTTTTGCCCCAAGACCCTAACGATGATAAAAATATCATGCTAGAAATCAGGGCGGGAACTGGTGGCGATGAAGCTAGTATCTGGGCGGGAGATTTACTCAGGCTCTATTCGCGCTATGCCGATCGCCAAGGTTGGAAAGTTAAATTAGTCAGCGAATCTTTAGCAGAATTAGGTGGTTTTAAAGAAGCAGTCTTAGAAGTGCAGGGCGATCGCGTTTATAGTAAGCTCAAATACGAGTCGGGCGTACATAGAGTTCAGCGCGTACCTGCAACCGAGGCGCAGGGCAGAGTTCATACTTCGACCGCCACAGTGGCAATCATGCCCGAAGTCGATGCCGTAGAGGTACATATCGATCCAAATGATATCGAGCTTACGACAATTCGATCGGGTGGTGCGGGCGGACAAAACGTCAACAAAGTAGAAACCGCCGTGGATTTAATGCACAAGCCCACAGGAATTCGGGTGAAATGTATGGAAGAGCGATCGCAACTACAAAACCGCGAACGGGCAATGCAAATTCTTCGTGCCAAACTTTACGAAATTAAACTTCAAGAACAACACGATGCGGTAACTTCTATGCGGCGATCTCAGGTGGGAACTGGAGGGCGATCGGAAAAAATTCGCACTTATAACTACAAAGATAGCCGCCTAACCGATCACCGTCTCAATCAAAACTTTACTCTAGCTAGTATCTTAGATGGGGATTTAGAAGAAGTAATTCAAACCTGTATTTCCCAAGATCAACAAGAACAATTACAAGAACTCGCTACTTCTATGAGTGAATAGCAAACCTTGAAATTACAAAAATTACTTAGATCTCAAGGAAAACTCCACATAAAAATTTTGACCTTGACTTTAAAAGGATAGCTAAAACAGATATAGGACTTACGCAGCGTAAAAAGAAAACCTATATTTAAAGTGGGTTTGGGGCACAGCCCCAATCGAGGGCTTCGCCCTCAAACTCCCCCACACTAAGTTTCTATAACTTTGAGTGCGTAAGTCCTAAGATAATAAGGATATTAATCTCAAGTTCAGTTTATTTTCCTAAAAAGTCAAGCACTGAAAAGTCAAGCACTAAAAATATCGAGTTTTGACTATATTTCGTTTAATCTAGTCAAGATAATTGGACAAGATGCGTTAACCCGAACGTAGTCGGATATAGATGCTCCAAGTAGACGATCTAAGTCAGGAATGCCTTTGGCGATCGAGGGTCGGCGTTCGGGAGATCCTAAAACTAATAGGCTGGTATTGCTTTCTTCCACTGCTTTACAAATTTCTTTAGCAGTGTTCCCAGTTCTTAAAAATAGTTTGTAGGGAATATTCAACCGCTTGAGTTTATCGATCGCCCGATCCACTACTGGATCGGATTCCTCTTTTTTCTTGAATACCCGTACTAAAAAGATCGCTGCATCCTTAACTCCAGCAATAACGGCGATCGCCTCATCCAAAGCCGCCTGCGCCGAAGCCGAATCATTCAATGCCACCATTACATTGCGAATATTTTTGATATACACATCATCTTTAACTAAAAGCATAGGCACCGAAGCAAGCTGAAATACATATGTAGACACAGAATTATTTAAAATTGATTGCAATCTACCCAGTCCTCTCGAACCCATAACTAATAAATCGGGCTTTAGTTCTTCAGCAACTTGACACACAATATCTTTGGGTTCGCCTTCTTTAAGGATTGCCACCGAGCTATTATTGGCACCCAGCTTTATTTCCGATCTTTCTTTTTCTAAAATTTTCTCTCCTGCTAACCGATACTCAGTCACACCTTCAGCAGTTGCTTGCATCGGAATTACATGGAGAATAGTAATTTGGGTACGCTGCATACTCGGTAATTGCAGCAAAATATTCATCATTTCGCGCGATCGCCCCGATCCATCCACTGTTAGTAGAATATGTTCAAACATAAAATTAAATAGGATATAGA
>CAZLKI010000213.1:0-5455 GCA_964560035.1 uncultured Synechococcus sp. | reverse complement strand
TCTAACCCATATTTAATGTAGTATTCAATCTTCCCTACCCAACGGAACCAGTGCCGTGCCTTAAGGATCTCAGGATAATCGAGTCTATACTCTTGAGTGAAAATTAGTCTAAACTCCAGTTGTAAGGTTGATTGGCAATTTACTACTGAAGATGCTCGCATTAAATTAAAACGCCTCTACCCATCAATTATCTCTTGACAGTCTACTAGGTTATGTTTGTCTAAACAGAAGCGCGCGCGCTGTAAATAATATATAACGCAACTGATATATACTGAGAAAGCTCAATCAGACCGCTTAGTGACTGGAAATTCTGTGGGTATAGACCTTCGTAGCTACGTTTATTTAGACAATTTACAACCCCAACACGCTGCTTATTTAGGCACAGAGGCGCAAGGTTTTTTACCATTACCGGGTGATGCTTCTTTGTGGATTGAAATATCACCGGGCATTGAGATTATGCGGATAATGGATATTGCGCTTAAATCTGCCGCCGTCCGTCCGGGAATACAGTTTGTAGAACGGTTGTATGGCTTGATGGAAGTTCATGCCAGCCGTCAAGGAGAAACCCAAGCCGCAGGTAAAGCCATTTTAGAAGCAATTGGTTTAAGGAGCCAAGACTGCATTAAGCCCCGTGTCATTTCCAGCCAGATTATTCGCAACATTGACGCGCACCAAACCCAATTAATTAATCGCACCCGCCGAGGACAGATGATTTTAGCTGGGCAAACACTATATGTTTTAGAAGTGGAACCTGCTGCCTATGCGGCTCTAGCTGCCAACGAAGCCGAAAAAGGGGCTTTGATTAATATTTTGCAAATTTCGGCAGTTGGAAGTTTTGGTAGGTTGTATCTGGGGGGTGAGGAGCGGGATATTGTGGCAGGATCGAGGGCGGCATTGGATGCGATCGCCAGTGTGCCGGGTAGAGAAATGGGAAGTAATCGCAAAGAATAAGTGATGACACATCTGGAAATCTTAAAGCTAGGTGCTGTCAGGTGGCTGGAATGGCGATCGCAAAATCCTGAAATAACTCCCGATCTAAGTAATAGTGATTTAAGGAGAATGAATTTAAGGGGGGCAAATCTGAGTGGAGTAAATTTAAGTAAGGCAAATTTACAGGAGGCTATTTTAATTTCTGCCAATCTTAATTATGCTAATCTCACTCAAACCGATCTGGGCGGAGCTAAACTAATTTCTGCAAATTGCCAAGGGATCGAATTAATTGATGCCAATTTAACTAATGCCGACTTGACCAAGATTAACTTACAATCTGCTAATTTGATGGTCGCTAATCTTAAAAATGCCAATTTACATCAATCTGACCTGAGTGCTGCTAACTTGATTGGTAGCAATCTCAGTAATACCGATCTGCGAAATGCAGATTTAACGATGGCAGATTTAACCCGAACCGATTTGAGTTTTACCGTGGCGATCGCTGCTAATTTTGCCGAAACTAATTTAACTAATGCCAATTTATACGAGGCAGAACTGAGCGATGCCAATTTTTACAAGGCTAATCTAACTAGAGCAAAGCTATGGCGATCGCATTTGTGTCATGCTTATTTAGTGAGGGCAAATCTAAACGCGGCAAATCTTTACAAAGCTGACTTACGCTGGGCTAACTTGATGAAAGCGAACTTGAGCAATATAGACCTAAGTTTGGCAGATCTAAACGGGGCAAATTTGTATAATGCTATTTATTAGTGTGAATTATTAGTCAGAATAATTTTAAATCCTCCGCCAAAACAAGTCCCCCGATTTATCGGGCGGTGAATGGCAGTTAGCTCCTAGATCTAGTATAGAAAATATCTCTGTATAGCTTACAATTTAGGGTAATAAACAACCCGCATCACCAAAATGAAGTACCTGATAACAGGGGGGTCGGCAGTTGTGAAGAAATTATTTGTGTCTGCTGATGGGCAGTTAGTAGACGTTAAACAAATTGTCTGTGGAGAGGTTCTGGCGGGGATTGGTAACAGTCTAGTTAAGACTCAGCAAAGCAGAAAACCTAAGTCGTGAGTCTTGGGAATCCCACTTTAGCGGTGGGAGGTTGTCAATAATGCACTCTAATCCTAGAGATATTCGTAAACATCAAATAATTTGAATTTAAAATTTGTAGCTTAAAATTTGAACCACTGCACCTCTAAGGTCATGAATGAAGATTACATAGAACGTTTTGCCAAACTAAATGCGATCGGGATTGCTCTGTCAGCCGAAAAAGATCCAAAATCTTTGATCGAAATGATTGTGATGGGCGCAAAAAGTCTGACAAATGCCGATGGTGGTACCCTTTACTCGGTGACAGCAGATCGAAAGCTCAAATTTGAAATTATGATTACTGATTCCCTCGGCGTGAAGATGGGTGGAACTACAGGCAATCCCATTCCATTTAATCCAATTCCTCTGTATAACAGCGATCGCACGCCCAATAGTTGCATGATTGCCGCTTATAGTGCCATAAATCATCTAACCACCAATATTCCTGATGCCTACACTGCCGAGGGCTTTGACTTTGCAGGTACGAGAGCATTCGACCAAAAAACAGGCTACAGATCGAAATCCTTTTTGACCGTACCGATGAAAAATCATGAAAATGAAATCATTGGCGTACTCCAACTAATTAATGCGATCGATACCACCACTAAAGAAATAATTCCGTTTTCCGCACAGTCTCAAAATCTAGCCGAATCCCTAGCCTCACAAGCAGCAGTAGCATTAACTAATCAGAGATTAATCGAAGAATTTAGACTGTTATTTGAATCTTTTATTGGCTTAATTGCTAAAGCGATCGATGATAAATCTCCCTACACAGGTGGGCATTGTCGCCGCGTCCCAATCTTAACTTTACTTTTAGCACAGGCAGCCTGCAAAACCCAGCAGGGAATGTTCAAAGACTTTACCATGACCGAAGAAGAACTCTACGAACTCAAAATCGCTGGACTACTTCATGATTGCGGCAAAGTTGTTACGCCCGTTCATGTTGTCGATAAATCCACAAAGCTAGAAACCATCTACGATCGCATTCACCTGATTGAAACTAGATTTGAAGTCTTAAAACGCGATGCCGAGATCGATTTATTAAAACGCAAACTAGAAATTCTCCAAAACTCGATTCATAGCAACGTTAGTCTTTTAGAAACGCAATATCAAAATTATTTACAGCAACTTGAAAGCGATCGCCAATTTCTCAGAGATTGTAATATTGGCAGCGAGAAAATGTCCGATCCCGATAAAACCCGACTGCGATCGATCCTAAATTACAAATGGATAAATCCTCAAGGCGAAGAAGTCACATTTTTAACCGAAGATGAATTTTACAATCTTGATATTACAAGCGGCACTCTAAATCCCGAAGAACGCCAAATTATTAACGATCACATGAAAGCCACGATTGAAATGTTGGAAGCTTTACCCTATCCCAAAAATCTGCGCCGCGTACCCGAATATGCTGGTGGGCATCACGAACGTATGGATGGCAAGGGTTATCCTAAAGGCTTAACTAAAGAGCAAATGTCTATTCCTGCTCGAATGATGGGCATTGCTGATATTTTTGAGGCACTGAGTGCTGCCGATCGCCCCTATAAAAAAGGTAAAACTTTAACTGAATGTCTGTATATTCTCGGCAAAATGAAGCTTAATTCGCATATCGATCCCGACCTTTTCGATCTATTTATTAACGAAAAAGTCTATCTAACCTACGCTCAGTTATATATCGCCCCCGATCAAATTGATGATGTAGATTTATCTAAAATCCCTGGTTACAACCCACCCTAAAACTTTAATCTAAAATACCCGATCAAAATATCTTGATTGAAGTCGGAATTAGGTATTACTGACCATAACAGCTTATGATTAGAGACACAAAAAACTTAGTTAATTTATAGATCAAGTCATGGCAGAGGTTACCTTTTTTAATGCCCTCAGAGAAGCTCTAGATGAAGAAATGGAGCGCGATCCCACGGTATATGTGATGGGTGAGGATGTGGGTATATATGGAGGTTCCTATAAAGTTACCAAGGATTTATATAAAAAATACGGCGATTTACGACTTTTAGACACGCCAATTTGTGAAAACAGCTTTACGGGTATGGCTGTAGGTTCGGCAATGACAGGATTACGCCCTGTAATTGAAGGGATGAACATGGGCTTTCTGTTACTAGCATTCAATCAAATTGCTAATAATGCGGGAATGTTGCGCTATACCTCTGGGGGCAATTTTAAGATTCCAATGGTAATTCGCGGACCGGGCGGAGTTGGTAAAAATTTGGGAGCCGAACATTCACAACGTCTAGAGGCATATTTTCAAGCAGTGCCAGGGATCAAGATTGTCTCTTGCTCCACGCCCTACAACGCTAAAGGATTACTCAAATCAGCGATTCGTAATGATAACCCCGTTTTATTTTTTGAACACGTTCTGCTCTATAACCTCAAAGAAAATCTCCCTGATGAAGAATATTTACTACCCCTAGATAAAGCCGAATTAGTGCGATCGGGTAAAGATGTAACGATTTTGACCTACTCCCGTATGCGTTATCATGTAATCAAGGCAGTGGAAACCCTAACTAAAAAAGGCTACGATCCCGAAGTAATCGACTTAATTTCGCTTAAACCTTTAGATCTAGAAACGATCGCCACTTCATTACGCAAGACCCACAGATTAGTGATTGTGGAAGAAGATATGCGCTGTGGTGGGATTGGTGCCGAAATTATTGCTTCAATTAATGACAACTTCTTTGATGAACTCGATGCGCCGATTGTCCGTCTCGCTTCATTAGATGTTCCTACGCCCTATAACGGCACCCTTGAAAATCTGACGATCGTCCAACCCGAAGATATTATTAAAGCTGTAGAAAAACTTTTGGGTAATAAGATTTAGAATAAAATCTTCTAAAATCCTTGGAGAGCGATCGCTAAAAGCATTTGATCGACATATTCACCTAATTTCAAGGATACACCCAGCGATTTCTTGTCGTTCGTTCCATTCTCGATCTTTTTTAGTAAATGGGAGTAAGGTAACCTCGGAGTCAGGGCTACGTCTGACAAAAAAGTTTTCGATCACCTCTAAGTCATCCCGATTTTTGAGAATGTATTCCCTCAGATTTGCAAAAGTCATTTCGCTGTAGTTCGGTTTCATGTAAATCTCCAACTGCCGTAGGAAAGATAATAATTTGAATTTCTTTGTTTAAGTTCGCATTATTGAGGATAGCGAGTTAATCCCTTTCTGTAAAACTTTTAACTTGTATCCTAAAGATTTTTCGTCATCAAAATCGAACCTTTCGATCAGTTTCATCAATAGTATATTTAACTCAATCAAAGTTTTGGCTTGAAGTATTTTATAAATGTCTTGCCCCAGCAAATATATATTTGCATCAGTAAACTTAACTACTTCATTGACAAGCTCATCTACTAATTCAGCATAAACACGATCGTCATTCTCATATTTTGATAAAACGAATTC
>CAZLKI010000212.1:0-5493 GCA_964560035.1 uncultured Synechococcus sp. | reverse complement strand
GATTCAGCAACTCAAGCACCCTTCTATTCTTATAAATCTTGCGTAAGTCCTATTGTAATTGTATATTGCCGATCGACTCAATCCAATGGAAAGAATCATCAGCATATAAATTTAGGACTTACGCAAGATTTATAAGAATAGAAGGGTGCTTGAGTTGCTGAATTAGATAATCAGACATAAGCCCAAGTTTGAGTTGATAAATCGTTTTACCAACTTTGACAGCCAAACGCTTGAGGTGATTCCAAACTAACATGGCACAAGCAATATGATCGCTATTCGACCATTTAACTTTCATCTAGTGTTCCAATTTCAGGACATTCTGCTATGTATGGATCATCCTCTTTGTGGATATGGACTGTAAAGGTTTGAGTTCTCATAGTGTTGTATTCCCTATTTTTGAGCTGGGTTGATGCGGGCAGTTTTACCTATTTACCAAAAATACTCGCCTCTATACCCGTATTTACGCCAAACCTCAAGATATAGATGAATGTAATGATTTGTTATCCCAAAAGTCTTTGGATTCAACCTCATCATATCTACCTGATTCATAGCAATCTGCCGTTGCCATAATAAAATCACTAAGATTATCCCAACGCACTTCATGAATGTCACATTCTACATCGGTCAGCCAAACATTGCTTGTTTCTGGATCAACCCAATACTGACAAGGCGCATTTTCGTCAAATATATAAATCCGATTTTCGCTCCAATCTTCCCAAATATCTGATAGTACTCCACAGTCTAGAGAGTTACTTTGTAATGAAAACTCTAGTGGCACAAAGTCATCAAAAAATTGGAATACTTTTAAACGTAATCGATTTGGGTAGATACCATTATGCCAGTTGTATAATTCACGAACCTCAGTAGGTATTGTGCATGAATACTGTTCAGCAATCCGATCAATGGCTTCATAGCTAAGTCTTGGACATAAAGTTTCAAAACATTCTGGCTTATTTTTAGAAAGCCAATTTTCGATTCACAAAAGTGCTGATTTTATTGAAGACATAATAAATTCAGTAATAAGGTGTGAGTTTGTTGGAGTGGAAGTACGGTCTTAGTTTGCCATTCCCTAATTAGGTTAATAGCTATTAGCGGTTTTGGGCAATCCTTAAACATGATAAATTGGAAACATACTCCATATCCAACCTTGATTCAATGCGTATTTCCCTAAACTGGCTGCAAGAATTAGTAAGCTTTACCCGATCGCCGCAAGAAGTTGCAGATGCTTTGACGATGGCGGGGTTTGAAGTAGAGGGCATAGAAGATCGCCGCACTTGGGCAGATGGTGTGGTTGTGGGAAAAATTTTGAATGCAGATCGCCATCCCCAAGCCGATCGCCTACAGGTTTGCACGGTGGATATTGGTGGGGCTGAAACTTTAAATATTGTTTGTGGGGCGGCTAATGCTCGGACTGGTTTGTATGTGGCGATCGCTACTATTGGCACTTATTTACCCATTGTCGATTTAAAGCTGCGTCCGACCAATTTACGGGGCGTGCGATCGGAGGGCATGATTTGCTCTCTGGCAGAATTGGGATTAGCAAAAGAATCTAGCGGGATTCATGAATTTCCCGAAGGTTTGACTTTAGGTACAGATGTGCGTCCCTTACTAGGACTAGATGATGTGATTTTAGATGTTAGTTCTACGGCAAATCGGGCTGATGCTTTGAGTATGGTAGGGATGGCTAGGGAGTTGGCAGCTTTGATCGGAGCGCAGGTGAACTTACCGATCGCTAAAGCAGATATTATGCAAATTCCTGCCGCAGATTGGGTGACAGTAGATGAAGGCAAAGCTTGTCCCGCTTACATTGGCACTTTAATTCATAGCGTTAAAATTGCCGAGTCTCCCCAATGGTTGCAACGCCGAATCCAAGCAGCAGGGATGCGTCCGATTAATAATATTGTTGATATTACTAACTATATTTTGCTGGAATGGGGACAACCTCTACATGGCTTTGATGCCGATACTTTAGGTTCCGATCTAGATTCCGATCTGTTTTTTTTAGATATAGGTGTGCGGTTTGCGCGGGAGCAAGAAACTTTAATTACCCTTGATGGACAAACTCGGAATTTAACTACGCAAAATTTGCTGATTACTGCAAATGATAAACCTGTGGCGATCGCAGGCGTGATGGGTGGTAAAGAAACAGAAGTCAGCAGTAGTACAGTTAATTTAGTTTTAGAAGCAGCCTTATTCGACCGAACTGTAGTCAGGCGATCGGCTAGGGCGCAGGGTTTACGCACGGAGGCTTCGGCAAGGTACGAACGCGGAGTTAATCAGGCAGGTTTAGAAATTGCTACAGCTAGAGCTTTGGAGTTAATTTTAGAAATTGCTGGCGGAGAGATTATCAATCAAAGTGTGAGCGATCGCCGAGCTACAGGCACACGCAAAATTACGCTGAGACTGGATCGGGTGCAAGAAGTTTTAGGATCGATTGAGTCTGAAAGTGAGGATAGCCTCGATTTATCGGCAGATATCGTGACCGCAGTACTTACATCTTTATCCTTTGAATTAGTATCCACAGGTAAAGATATTTGGGAAGTAACTGTACCGCCCTACCGTTATGCAGATATTGAGCGCGAGATTGACTTGATTGAAGAGATTGCGCGTATTTATGGCTATGATAAATTTCAAGAAACCCTACCACCCCGTACCGAATTAGGATATTTAGGAGAGGATGAATTACTAAAACGTAGAATTAGAGAGTGTTTTAGAGGTGTGGGCTTAACCGAGGTAACTCATAGTTCGTTGTGCAGCCCGAGTAAATCCGATCAAGTCAAAATTACTAATCCTGTCGCCCATGAGTACAGTGCTTTACGCCTAGACTTAGTATCGGGGCTAATCGAGGCTTTTGCTTATAACTTAAATCAAGGTAATGGCTGTTTGTGGGGATTTGAAATTGGCAGAGTGTTTGGACTAGACGAGGAAGGCAGTATTGAAAGCGATCGCATTGGTGGGATTTTTGGTGGCGATCCAACTGTAGGAACTTGGCAGCATAATACAAAACCTTTAGATTGGTACGGGGCTAAAGGGGTCTTAGAAACAGTATTTCAACGATTGGGCATAGCTGTAGAATATCAACCCGATCAGCAAAATCTCAGCCTACATCCAGGCAGAACTGCTTCCTTATGGATATCAGGCGAACGTCTGGGCACATTCGGGCAGTTGCATCCTGAAGTTTGCCAAACTAATGATTTACCTTCAGAGGTTTATAGCTTTGAGTTGGATTTAGACACATTATTAGATGCGATCGATCGCAAGTCTATTCCAATTTTTCAAGCCTTTTCTACTTTTCCGCCCAGCGATCGCGATATTGCCTTTTTTGTACCACTAAAGGTAAGTGTTGCCGAAATTCAACGGGCGATCGCCTTTACGGGTGGAAGTTTACTAGATTCTGTAAAATTATTCGATCAATATCTAGGCGAAGGCGTACCAGAAGGCTTGAGGAGTCTGGCTTTTCGCTTAATTTATCGAGCCTTGGATCGCACCCTTACCGATGCCGATATCAATCCCGTCCATCAAAAAATTCGCGATGTGCTCGAAGAAAAATTTAGGGTAACCTTACGCAGTTAATACTTATCGCCAAGCTTACCGACAAGACTTCCCGATTAGAGTTCAAAACATTACAATAGAGTACATACCCAATCTAACCTCAACCTCCTCCTCTTAAATAATGAGGAAAAATCAGGTTAAGCTAAGGTTAATCATTAGATTTTATGTGCTCCGACAACTATGCTGCGAATTATTACTCAGCGACCTGAAGCAGAAACTGAACTTAAAAGAATCTGCGATCGCATTTATGATGACCAAGTGATTCATAAAGAAGCTACCGTTAGTGAAATAATTCAGACAGTTCGCCGACAGGGAGATTTAGCTCTAATTCGCTATACGGCTGAGTTTGACGGTCAGACTATCACCCAAGCCGATCTGCGGGTAACTGGGGCAGAGCTAGATGTAGCATACCAGCAGGTAAACGGGGCATTACTTAAAGCGATTGAGACAGCCCACGAACGGATTTTAAGTTTTCACAAGCAACGTGTCCCTAAAAGTTGGGTTCAGTTTGGCGATAAAGAAGTAGTGCTGGGCAAACGCTATAGCCCTGTAGATATTGCGGGCATTTATGTGCCAGGGGGTAAGGCAACCTATCCCAGTACCGTTTTAATGAATGCCGTTCCCGCCGTAGTTGCAGGTGTAAAGCGGATTGTGATGGTCACGCCACCAAGTAAAGATAAAATCATTAATCCTGCTATTCTAGTCGCCGCGGATATTGCGGGAGTTGATGAAATTTATAGAATTGGTGGGGCGCAAGCGATCGCTGCCTTGGCATACGGAACCGAAACGATCCCTGCCGTAGATGTAATTTCAGGACCGGGGAATATTTACGTTACCCTCGCTAAAAAACAAGTTTATGGCAAAGTGGGAATTGATTCTTTAGCTGGACCTTCTGAAGTTTTGATTATTGCCGATCGCACCGCCAATCCCATTTACATTGCCGCCGATTTACTAGCTCAAGCCGAACATGATTCCCTTGCTGCTGCAATTTTAATTACTACCGATTCCCGTCTCGCATATCGCGTTGTCGATGAAGTTAAATCTCAACTAGAATTTCATCCCCGCCGTATGCTGACCGAAAAAGCGATCGCTAACTATGGCTTAGTAGTTGTAGTAGATAGCTTAAAAATTGCCGCCGATTTATCTAATTTATTTGCACCCGAACATCTAGAGCTAGCAGTCGAAGAACCTTGGGAAATGCTAGAAATGATTCGTCATGCAGGAGCAATTTTCCTCGGACACTATACCCCCGAAGCCGTAGGCGATTACCTTGCAGGACCCAATCATACCCTACCAACATCTGGCGCAGCCCGCTATGCCTCACCCTTATGTGTAGAAACTTTCATGAAGCATTCGAGTATTATCCAGTACAGCCCAGAAGCATTAAAAGAAGTTTCAGGAGCGATCGCCGCCCTAACCGAAGCCGAAGGCTTACCATCCCACGGTGATTCAGTCAGACTTAGGATTGAAGACTTATAAGAAATTTATCGCTAGGCATTAATACAAAAAATTGGAAATATAAAAAGATATTAGCTATGACTACATCAAACATTTCTATCCCCGAAAGCATCTAAGACTTTATTAACGAATAGTCTGTGCAAGGTGGTTATAGTTCTACAAGCGAATATATTAAGCATTTAATTTCCCAAGAAGTAGAGCGCGTAGCCCTAGCACGACTTGAAACACTATTATTGGAAGGATTAGATAGCGGTGAATCAATTGAAGTAACCGATGAGTGGTGGAAACAAAAACGGACTCAGCTTCTCGAGAATGTTCGCAAACAGAAATAATGGTTAAACGAATTCTAATTAGACCAAAAGCAAACGTTGACATTGACGAACAATTTAGTTACATCGCTGAAAGAAATTTTTATTTACCTTATTTAGCTTTAGGACTTACGCAAGATTTATAAGAATAGAAGGGTGCTTGAGTTGCTGAATC
>CAZLKI010000211.1:0-5519 GCA_964560035.1 uncultured Synechococcus sp. | reverse complement strand
CAAGAATTAACCGTTGATAGCAGGAGCAATTAAAGCAACAGGAGCTACTTCAGTCGCAGCTAAGTCAAGAGGGAAGTTGTGTGCATTTCTTTCGTGCATTACTTCCATACCTAGGTTGGCTCTGTTAATTACGTCAGCCCAGCTTGGTACTACATGTCCTTGACTGTCAGAAATAGACTGGTTGAAGTTGAATCCGTTGAGGTTGAATGCCATGGTGCTGACACCTAAGCTGGTGAACCAGATTCCAACTACTGGCCATAGTGCCAAGAAGAAGTGTAATGAACGAGAGTTGTTGAAACTTGCATACTGGAAGATTAAACGTCCGAAGTAACCGTGAGCGGCAACGATGTTGTAGGTTTCTTCTTCTTGTCCGAATTTGTATCCGTAGTTGGCAGACTCGTTTTCGGTGGTTTCACGGATTAAACTAGATGTTACTAACGAACCGTGCATGGCGGAGAATAAGCTTCCTCCGAATACGCCTGCTACTCCTAACATGTGGAAGGGGTGCATGAGAATGTTATGCTCGGCTTGGAATACGATCATGAAGTTGAAGGTTCCAGAGATACCTAGTGGCATGCCGTCTGAGAATGAACCTTGTCCGATGGGGTAGATTAAGAATACTGCAGTGGCTGCGGCGACTGGTGCGGAGTAGGCTACTGCAATCCAAGGTCTCATGCCTAGTCTGTAGCTTAGTTCCCATTCACGTCCCATGTAGCAGAAGATTCCGATTAGAAAATGGAATACTACAAGTTGGTAAGGTCCACCGTTGTATAACCATTCGTCTAAGCTGTCGGCTTCCCAGATTGGGTAGAAGTGTAAGCCAATAGCGTTGGAGCTTGGGACTACGGCGGCAGAGATCATGTTGTTGCCGTATAGTAAGGAGCCACTGACTGGTTCACGGATACCGTCGATGTCAACTGGAGGTGCAGCGATAAATGCAATGGTGAAGCAGATGGTTGCGGCTAGTAGGCAAGGGATCATCAATACGCCAAACCAACCTACATATAGGCGGTTGTCGGTGGAGGTTACCCACTGGCAGAATTGTTCCCAGACGCTGGCGCTTTCACGTCTTTGTACTGTGGTTGTCATTTTATTAATTGCTTTATTGTGAATATGTATATGTTGAGTGTTTTTCCCAACACAATCAATGTATCAGGTTGTTACGAATTGTCAAATTTATTTTAGAGAAGCCTATTCGCTTAATTCATAAATCCAAGATGTCACAGAAGGCTGCCAACTACTAATCTCATCAGGGCTAAACCATAGAGCAATTTCACGCTCAGCGGTGTCTAAGGCATCAGAGCCATGAATAATATTACGACCAACATCAATACCAAATTCACCTCTAATCGTACCGTTGTCTGCATTTAGAGGATTCGTGGCTCCAATAATTTTACGGGCAGCAGCAATTACGCCTTTACCTTCCCAAACCATAGCTACAACTGGATCGGAAGTAATAAATTGTACTAATCCGGGGAAGAAGGGTCTTTCTTTATGTTCGCCATAGTGTTTTTCTGCCAAATCTGGGCTGACTTTTACCATCTTGAGGGCTATTAACTTAAATCCTTTAGATTCAAAGCGGCTGATGATGGTACCGACAAGTCCACGTTGTACACCGTCAGGTTTTACTGCTAGAAAAGTTTTTTCCATATTATTTGAGAAGATGATCTGAGATTATTTGAAGGTTTGCTTGCTTAGTTAAATTTAGCATTCAGATTATGCCATTACGTCACGACACATTTGGTTAGACATATTGTTAAAAAAATTTGATAAGAAATTAAGATATGCTTAGTTTTTTGTTTAATGTTTTGTTTGATGTGGCATGACTAAGAAAGCTTTTATTACGGGTGCGAGTGGATGTGTAGGACATTATTTGGTAGAGTCTTTAATTCACAAAACGGATTATGAACTTTATTTATTAGTGCGCGATCGCCAAAAGCTAAAAGTAGATATAAGTTCTCGCACTGGCATTAATGTCATAGAAGGCACGATGCAAGATATTGAGCAGTATCGGGAATTGCTGGGAACGATGAATTATGTAGTGAGTACGGCAGCCGCTTGGGGGGGAACTGAGGTAACTTTTGATACTAATTTACATAAGACGGTAGATTTATTTGCAGCAATTAATCCTGCGGTGTGCGAACGGGCTATTTATTTTTCTACAGCTAGTATTCTGGATGCTCAAAATCAAATCCTACCCGAAGCTGGAAAAATTGGTACCGATTATATTCGCTCTAAATATGCTTGCTTAGAAAAGCTGGAACAGTCGGCAATTAGCGATCGCCTGATTACGGTATTTCCTACGTTGGTATTTGGCGGAGATACTAATAAGCCCTATTCTCATCTTTCGGGCGGTTTAAAGGAAGTGGCAGGATATATTAATTTGATCCGTTGGGTGAAGGGCGAGGGCAGTTTGCATTTTATTCACGGTAGCGATATTGCTCAGATTATTACAAAATTAATTACGACCGAGGACTCTATATTAAGTTGGGACTTGGATGCTTTTGATTTTCCCGCCCGATTGGTATTGGGAGAGCCTAAAGTAACGATAAATCAGGCGATCGCTGAAGCTTGTGATTTCTTTGGCAAGCCAATTGGCAAATGGTTGCCCCAACTAAGTCTATCGCCGTGGTTGATTAATATTGTGATTAAGCTTTTTAAGATTCAAGTGGCAGAATGGGATCGTTTTTGCATTAAACAAAGGCACTTTACCTATAACGTGGTTAGCCCTGAAACCTTTGGACTGAAATCTAATTTCCCCAATATTGCGAGTTTGTTGGCGACGATGCTTTAATATTTTTCAAAAGCTAGAAGGTAAGAACTTTACCCTTGAGGGTTTTACCGTAGTGAGAGGTATTTGAGGATAGAGAAGCGATCGCCCCAGAATTCACAGTCCAAATCTGATTGGGATCGAACAAAGTAGAAAGTTTTGAATTTTTAATGGACAAACATCGGGCGGGATTGATACTTAAGGCTTGCCATAATTCGAGGGGTGTTAATTTTTCCGTAACCACAAGTTCTTGCCATAGGGTAGCCAAAACAAATTCCAAACCAATCACCCCGCTAGGAGCAGATTCAAAATCTACGGTTTTCTCTTCGTAGGTATAGGGTGTGTGATCCACGGCGATCGCATCAATAGTGCCGTTTTTAATGCCATTAATCAAAGCCATCCGATCTTCGGAATTTCCTAATGGTGGCGACAGACGCAAGTTAGGATCGTAGGAGTATAAATCTCGATCTTCTTGCCATAAATTTAACCAACATACACTGGCAGTTATAGGTAAATGAGAGTTTTTAGCTTGGGCAATTAATTCAACGCTGCGGGCAGTAGCAATCTTCATGAAATGGGTGGGAGTTTTGGTCAGAGCTATAAGTTCTAGCAAACCAGCCAGAGCGTACGTTTCTGCCGTAACTGGACTACCAGAAAGTCCATATTGTAAAGACCATTTGCCTTCACGCATGACGCCGCCGTTCGCCAGAGTGTAATTCCACGCCCACAGCATTAAAGGTTTTTGGAGGGGTTTTACATATTCCATGACGCGGCGGACTAATGCCAGATTAGCTATGGGCTTGCCATCGGTGAAACCAATAACGTGGGGTGCCAGTTCTGCTAAGTCCGTCATTGCTTCCCCTTTACAGTTGGGTGTAATTGCCCCCCAAGGCATGAATTGTGGATGCGATCGCCAAAATTCTACGGCTGTAGCACTATCGATTGCGGGTTGGGTGTTGGGTAAAATTCCGACTTTGGCAAATCCCCCATTTTTAGCCGCTTGAGTCAATGAAAGAATGGTTTCGCGTTTTTCAAATCCTGGTTCTCCACTGTGGCTATACATATCAATTAAGCCCGTGCCGAGAATTAAAGTTGAATCTGGGGGATCTGAATTTTGGGTGGGTGAGTTTGGGGGAGAAGAGCGATCGCTGGTTTCGATCGAAGAGTCAATATCTTCAAAATCTCCATCAATTTGAAAAGTTCCATCATTCTTTCTTAAAATATCCCGGACAGATTCGATCTGATTAGCAGCATCAATCACCTTAACTTGTCTAAATAATTGCGGAGAATTCATAGATCCTGATTAAAAATTAGTTTAGTCTGGGTTAACCAGATAATTGCGGCAATCTTTGTTTGAGAATGAATTCAGCGATCGCTAAGTCTTGAGGAGTAGTGATTTTAAGGTTTGTCTCTTCTCCTAACACAATCTGCACGGGTAAACTCATTTTTTCAAATAAAGCCGCATCATCAGTTACCGACCAGTTAAGATTTCTCGCTTCTTGATGTGCCCGTTTTAGCTCTTTTACTAAAAATCCTTGCGGGGTCTGGGCTGCCCATAAAAAATTGCGATCGGGTGTATCTTTAACGATGCCATCATTCACAATTTTGATCGTATCTTTGACAGGAACCGCCGCAATTAAGCCCGAATAGGTTTTTAGAGCTTCGGCACATTGATTAAAAAGAGTGGGAGTTGCTAAACATCTAGCCCCATCATGAATCAAAACCGCTTGCGCATCTTGGGGTAATGCTTGTAAGCCATTAAATACTGATTCTTGGCGCGAATCTCCACCTTGGATTAGGGCTATGGGTTTGAGAGAATTTGGATCGCTAAAAATCTGTTTAAAGGCATCAAAATCGCAGGGTTGAGCAATTACGCCGATCCATGAAATTGCCGAACTCGCGATCGCTGCCTCAAGCGTCCATTGCAAAATTGGTTTATCTAATAATTGCAGTAATAATTTATTGCGATCGCTACCCATGCGCTTACCACTACCTGCGGCGGGAATTAGCAAACAAGTCATGGTAAAAACAACTCTGGATTTTGCATTAGTAAACTTCCCACCAACCAAAAAGTGGTCCGATAAAGCGAATAGTAACCCAATAGGTAACCATTAACCCAATCCCAACCCAAGCACCTGTTGTGGTAATTTGCACAAATTGACTGGCTTTTTGTTTTGTTATAAAAGGTAACCAAGATGCGATCGGATCGGGGTTACCATACTTCTCTCCTAATTCTTCTTTACGCCGCTTTGACTCTCCCATAATTCCCTTCTTGCTATTTGATTAATATTTATTAGTTAATATTTAACTTATCTATAGCTTAGGATTCTGTGGCTAAGGTTGTGGATGATTTTGACAAAAGTTAAAGATTTTATTCTAGTTTTAGTTAGAGATTATTTAGGCTTTAGTCTCGAAGTCTTAATCCTGAAGGATTTTTAAAGCGGTCGAGCCAAATTAAAGCTGCTTTCTTAATTAGCGTTGATATAAATAGATTATTTTGGATTGTTTTGTGGATAGTGTCTGACCATAATGATATAAGCACATACCTAAGAAGTTAGAAATGCAAAATAAACTTATGACCCCCGAAGAAGTAGAAGCAAGATTTCAGCGAATAGAAGAAATATTAGCTCAGACAGCCGAGTATAGCCGAATCGCAGCCACAGAAAATGCTGAACACTTTCGTCTGTTAGGCGAAGAAAATGCAGAACGCGATCGGTTTTTCACAGAGCAATTAGCTGAACGTGATAGA
>CAZLKI010000210.1:4120-5529 GCA_964560035.1 uncultured Synechococcus sp. | reverse complement strand
AAGCCATATTCTTTAGTTAAAATTGTGAGTAGGCGATCGCTTTCGCCCAATGCCATGCTTTTAAGATTAATCCCTGTAGCTCGATAAGTTTGTCCCATAGTTTAACCATTCTAAACTTCCCAAACCCTCTGTAGTTGCTATCTATATTTTTAAACAATAGGAACTTTTGCAGGGTACGACTTAAGGCAATTTTGTGGTATAGATAATTTAGTTGGATTTTAATTTCCCTTAAATTTTCCTTTAATTTTTGTTTAGTTTTGTTTGGTCTTTAAAATAAATTATTAGATTATAAGTTATGTCAAGTGCGCCAGAAACTCGTGGTAACAATAAGTCCACAACTAAAAGCTTTGAGGCAATGCGTAAATTTTCTGAAACTTACGCCAAACGCACAGATACCTTCTTTTGTGCCGATCCATCTATTACTATGGTTGTAATTGAAGGACTGGCAAAGAATAAAGACGAATTAGGCGCACCTCTTTGTCCCTGCCGCTACTACGAAGATAAAGAAGCTGAAGTAAAAAGTACCTACTGGAACTGCCCTTGTGTGCCCATGCGCGAGCGCAAAGAATGCCACTGTATGCTATTTCTGACCCCTGATAATCCGTTTGTAGGTGATAAGCAGGAATTAGAAGTCGTTGAAGTTAGTTATGAATAAAAATTAACAGTTCTACTAGGATTGTATAAGCAGCAACTATAGACTAAAGATATTGACTGGGCTAAGTTGACACATGACTATTACGATCGGACAACTAATACAACAGAAGCAATTCAGCTTTGACGAGTTTATCGCCCGTTATGGTGGGGATGACCGCTATGAAATCATCGACGGAGAGGTATTCGACTTGGAACCGACAGGCTTGCATGAAGAGGTTGCAGCCTTCATTACCGCAAAGATATGTGTCCAGATCGATAGAAAAGGATTACCTTGGTTTGTATTTCAACGAGGAATATTACGCCCCTCTTAATATTGGTATGACAGCTATTGGTATGACAGCATTTCGACCTGATGTCGCAGTTATCGATCGAGATCAACTTCCCAAAGAACTACTTTGGTCTGACCAGTCGATTCTTTTGGCAGTTCAATTAAATTTGTGGCGGAAGTTGTTAGCAGCAATTGGCAAAATCATTATTCCCGTAAGGTGGAAGACTATGCGGTTTTAGGTATTTCTGAATATTGGATTGCAGACTACGCCAGATTGGGTGGTACTCGACACATTGGGAATCCCAAACAACCTACTCTATCGATCTGTAGGCTTGTAGATGGGGAGTATGAAATACAACAGTTTCGAGGCAATCAACCTATCATTTCTGTGACCTTCCCTGATTTAGGACTGACAGCAGAACAGGTGTTAAATACAGGTAGGTAAACTTGCTTCTACCATCATTTTTGCGATCGCCCGCATTTTATA
>CAZLKI010000210.1:1743-4020 GCA_964560035.1 uncultured Synechococcus sp. | reverse complement strand
GCAACTTCCCAAAATGCCGCCGCTTTAGATACAGCATAGGGACTACGGGGACGAAAAGCAGTTTCCTCATTAGCTGGGCGATCGCCTGTATCCCCAAAACATTCACTAGAGCCAGCGTTATAAAGTTTGATCGGATCGTGGGTAAAGCGTATGACTTCTAAAAGGTTTAAGGTACCAAAAGCAATACTTTCCATGGTCTCGACTGGCTGGTCGAAGGATAAGCTTACAGAAGTCTGTCCTGCTAGATTGTAGATTTCATCGGGTCTAACTTTACTGACTACTTGTAAAACACTGCGAAAATCATTCAGTGCCATCGATTCAAGCTGGATTTGGTCGCGGATTCCCAAACTTGTCAGATTTTGAAAGCTTGATACTTGAGCATCTCTAGAAGTGCCAACCACTCTGTATGACTTTTCTAAAAGGAGTTGAGCCAAATAAGCCCCATCTTGTCCCGAAATTCCACAAATGAGCGCAGTTTTCATCTATCTCTTATCTGTATTCTATATATGTGTTCTGCAAATTTTGCTCCGCAAATCTCTTTAAGCGAACATAATATACGGAGAAAGGGGGATTCGAACCCCCGGACCTTTAACAGTCATTCGATTTCAAGTCGAACGCGATCGACCACTCTGCCATCTCTCCAATTGCTAATGTTAGAGCATTTGGGCTGGAATGCAAAGAAATTTATACTAAAAAATTGAGAGGTTAAAAGATTAAAAGAACTTAAGCTTCGATCCTTTAATAAAGCAAGACTTATGGCTAAACTGCGGTCTAAATTACTTGCTAAAACATTTCTTGTTAAAATAAAAGCAAGATGAATTAAAAAAACATCTAACTATTTATTAAAATTACCGATCTGAAACTATTAAAAGGAATCACGCCGATATTGCTTGTAGGCAGTAAAGAAAAGTCCGCCTAAAGTAATGAAAATTAACCCTAAACAAATGCCAGAAAGAATTGGTTCTACCACAGAATATATTTATTGAACTCTACAAAGTCTAATTTAACCATTAATTACCCCGAAGGCAAAATGCAAAAGATAAAGTTTCGTACTCTGACTGTAGGTTTGTTAATGTTGGCGTTAGTCAATACTTTTGGATCGACAATTTTTAATAACCCAGCTATTGACCCAGTTGAAGCCAGAAGATCGGGTGGTAGAACGGGTGGTGGTTCCTTTCGCCGATCGCCATCCTCTAATACGCCAATTAGATCGAATCCCGCTCCAATTCAAACTAATCCTAATCGGTCAAATAACAATACGATCATTGCCCCAATTTTTATTCCCGGAAGTGGCGGCTATAACAATAATTCGGGTGGATATTATTCAGGCTCATCTGGCGATGGAAGTGGATTCGTCATAGTTATGGTCTTATTGGGAATCGGTGGACTGGGCTTCTTGGTTTATCGAACTTTGAAAATGATGAATGCGGGTGGCGGTATAATCGGCGGCTCGGAGTTAGACAATAACAAAGTCACAATTAGCAAACTCCAAGTTGGGCTATTAGCCGAAGCAAGGGCAATTCAGCAAGAACTTTCCGAGATTAGCCTTGGTGCCGATACCGATACCCCTGAAGGGTTGGTCATACTTTTACAAGAAGCGGCGATCGCTCTGCTTAGAACTCCCGAAAATTGGGTTTATGTTTCAGCTAGTTCGCAAGCCACAGATCGAGATCAAGCTGAGGGTTTATTTAGTAATATGTCGGTGACTGAGCGCAGTAAGTTTAGTGCTGAGACTTTGGTTAATGTCAACGGTCGAGTCAGAAACAATCAAAATTATAAACCAGAGCTAGATCGAGATCCAGCTGCTTACATTGTGGTCACACTGTTGGTTGGGACAGAATACGATCGCCCCCTATTCGATAAAGTTAACTCTAGAGAAACCTTACAAAAGGCATTAGAAAATATGGCAGGGGTATCACCAGAGGCTTTATCGGTATTTGAACTACTTTGGACACCTCAATCAGAAGCTGATGCCCTGACCTCAGATGAAATGCTAACTGAATATACTGATATGGTATCGATTTAGAATTAATTATTCAAACCTCAGATCTTAACCTGATAACTTACACTCTATTGTTGGTAATTAAAACTCTGGATTTAACATTTTAAATTCTGATACTTACTTTTGTGACTCTAGCAACTCTGTTTAAAACTATAAGTTTATGAGTTTTTTTTATAAGAATTTAACTTTATACAATATACCTAGAGCTTTAAACTCTATTAACTGTAACTAAAATACTAAACTTAAGGCTTTAGATTGTATTAACTTGGCTTTGG
>CAZLKI010000210.1:0-1643 GCA_964560035.1 uncultured Synechococcus sp. | reverse complement strand
ATGCAAAACTGGCAAAAGATTTTAATAGCAGCCACAGGTGGGATTTTAATGGGTTTAACCCCAGATCCTTTTAGTTTGTGGGGACTGGCTTGGATTGCTTTAATACCTCTGTGGATGCTGACGCAATTGCTTTCAATCCGTTCGGCGATCGCGATGGGGGCAGTCTGGGGATTTTGCTATCACGGTATGGCTTTGTTTTGGATTACGGGCGTACATCCGATGACATGGCTGGGAGTACCGTGGTTAGCAAGTTTAGCAATAGCCATTGGCGTGTGGTTATTTATTACAATCTGGGGCTTAGTGCTTTCGGCTCTGTGGGCGGGTGGAATGGCATGGTTAACGCCAAAGTTATCGGGTTGGGGAAGGATCGTGGTAGCGATCGCTTTATTTTGTGCTCTAGAAACGATTTGGAGTTGGGGTGCCTTGTATTGGACGGCTCTAGGTTATACCCAAAGTCCTCATAATTTAATCATGTTGCAGATTACAAAGCTTTCTGGACAACAGACAATGACGGCGGCGATCGTGGCAGTGAATGGCTTAATTGCCGAGTTTATCAGGTTAACTTCTTCTCGAACTAAATGGAATTATCTAGGCGTGGCGATCGCTCTAATCCTATCAATCTGTTTATATGGTTCGTGGTCGATGGCAGGTACGGCAGAGGGGAATGAAAAAGCTCTTAAAGTTGGCATCGTTCAAGGCAATATTCCCAATCCTGTAAAGCTAAAGTTTGATGGAATTAAAACCGCGATCGCAAGATATACCGATGGCTATGAGCAACTGGCAAAGCAAAAGATGGACGTGATCCTGACTCCCGAAACAGCCATGCCGATTCTATATCCCAATCAAGACCCGCGCCGCAGTGTCTTCGATCGGATGATAGCAAAATACAATATTCCCGTGTGGATGGGTAGCTTTGGTTATGCGAAAAGTGGCGATAATCCTTATGGCTATAGTAATAGCTTGTTTTTACGCGATCGCTCCAATCAGGTTTTGGCTCAATATAATAAAGTTCGCTTGGTTCCCGTTGGCGAATTTATTCCCTTTAAGCCAATTTTGGGAGGATTAATCAAACGTCTTTCGCCGTTGCGGGGTGAGGTCGAAGCAGGTAAAAGCGATCAGATTATAGATTCTCCTTGGGGTCGGTTAATTGTGGCAATTTGCTATGAGTCTGCCTATCCCTCCCACTTTCGCTATCAAACGGCGGCGGGCGGACAGCTAATTTTTACTGCCTCAAATAATGCTCACTATGCTCAAACTATGCCCGCTCAACACCATGCTCAAGATGTAGCTAGGGCTATAGAAAGCGATCGCTGGGCGGTAAGGGCAACAAATACCGGTTATTCGGGTATCGTCGATCCCAATGGCCGCACGATCTGGATTTCAGGCATTGACACCTATGAAACTCATGCTGATACGGTTTATCTGAGGACAACCCAAACCCCTTATGTGCAATATGGAGATTGGCTCACTGCTCTATTCTGTATTTGTGCTGTAGTTATCAAATTCTTAAAATTATGACTTCTGATATTTTAATTTCATGTGTACGATTGTACATACAATTAAGTGAATGACGTATCAATGGGACAGTATTGACACTCCTCGTGCTAAAGCACGGGGATTCCTAATTCAACGAGACAACTTAC
>CAZLKI010000209.1:0-5531 GCA_964560035.1 uncultured Synechococcus sp. | reverse complement strand
GCTAGCTTATCTCAACTTCAGTCCCTCTCTTATCCTTCTGCGTAACATCAGTTAGATAACAACTCAACACACAAAGAGAAAATGAAAAAGCTGTTGGCGGAGCATCTAAGAACTTTAGGTATCCAAGAAAAGTTAGGAATAGAATTCCTCCATACACCAAGCTATTCTCCCGACTTTAATTTAGCAGAATATGAAATCCATCTTTTAAGATTAGAAAAACTACATCACTTACTATCAAATGTAACCATTGCTGAAATTGACAAAAAGTTAGAGGATATCAAAATCTTGATAAATTCTGAGCAGATATCTAAGACTTTAGGACACATTTTTTCTTTGGCTTCTATGTCTACCCTTTAACTGGGAAGGGAGTATTTGAACTTCAAACTAGAACTACCTAAAACATCACGATTAAACTATGGAATATCTATGGATTTGATAGGGAATACCTATGGATTAAATATGGATTACCAGTCCCAGATGTCTGGACATCTTAGGACAGCTATATCCGCAAATGTTAGTCTATCCTTGATAGCCAAATTGGTTTAGCTGTCCATAGGTTTATGCCCCAGCGATCGCTTGATGGGTCTGCACTATGGAGGACTTTGCAGTTAAAAGTGTAAACTTCTCCGCTAGTAAGTTCGTAGGTTTTATCGTTTACTGTGAAATTGCAGATTCCCAAATTTATCCCGTAGGCTTCTCTATTGGCGTAGCTTGCATCTCGGTGGGGTTTGATGCCGATCGCGTTGTCTCCTGAGTAATGGGCAAGGCAGAAGTCGTAGTTTATGCCAAGTTGATTGCGAATGAATTGATCTATTTTTGGGTGTTTGATGCTTTCAGAAATTTTAGGATAGCTGAGGTGTGGTTCACCCAATCCGTTGAGCCAAGCTCGTTGTCTATTTTTTGCATATTGGCTGATGTCTATGGTGAGGTCGGTTTTGATATTTTCCAGTTGATTGATGAGCTAGTTGGTATCGGTTATGGTTAATTGTTGGATAATTCGCATGGGTTTTGTTTATGAAAATCACCCAACGCCGTAGGACTTTTTTATGCTACTTCTCTGGTTTGGAAGTCTCTCAGAGAGAGATATTTGGGATCTAGATTACAAGAATACCTTTAAGCCAGTGAATGAAAATTTATTCTCTAATTATGTGAAACGACACTTCGATCAAGATCTCAAACCACAGGGAATTTTTGCTAATAGAGAAGTAGAACTTAGATCCCAAGCTACTGGTGCGGTTCAGGAACGGACAGATATTCATGTAGATGCTGTAATTAGAAATTATGAAGGTGAAATCATTGATTCTATTACGGTTATTATTGAAGCTAAAGGTTGCTGGCATAAGGATTTAGATGATGCTATGGAAACTCAGCTTGTTAATCAATATTTACAAGATAACGAATGTCAGTATGGACTCTATCTAATTGGATGGTTTAATTGTAGTAAATGGGATAAAAGCGAATCTCGTTATGGGAAAGCCCCTATAATTAGCCTTGATCAAGCAAGAGAAAAATTTGCAAAACAGGCTGTTCAATTATCCCAAGGTGGGGTTAATGTGAGATCCTTTGTGCTAAATAGCTCTCTAAGGTGAGACTGCCAAAGCATGAATGAAACTCATATTGAGTAGACAGACAAACAGCGATCGTGATTTGTTCGTGTTGTTCCATTGACGAATAATGCTAAGTAAGGGATTTAATCAACCAGTCTGTATTGATTTGCTTGGTTAGAGTTTGCATTGCGGCTGGAATTTCAATTTCTAGGTCTTGGTTTTGAATAGCGATGATGGTGTCATAGATGAGTTCTAGCTTTTCGGGTGTGTACTCAAAGTATTGATCTGCGGTGATGGAGGTGGGTTCGAGTTGGGGTTTGGGTAGTGGTATCTGGGTCATGGTTTTTTAAGATTTGATTTAAATGTTATTTTACTGATCTAGCGATCGCTTTTTAGCAGGTTAAAAATCACTTTCTAGACGCTGCCGCCCATGCCTTCGATAAAGGTGTCGATAAATAACTGAATCTTCTCGGCTACGCGGTCTATTGTTGATTTTCGTTCTAAGATTTTGGGCTTGAAGTTTAGTGAACTGATTATTTCTTGCTCTCGTGGTAAACGGTTGGCAAATGTATAGTTGTTAAGGAGCTTTGATAGCTCATCTGGCTTAATATTTTCGGTGGTGCAGAGTTCGGTAAAGGCTTCGGATTTTTTGGCTTGCCAGTAGTTTTCAAAGGCAGCGATCGCAAGGATAGCCGTTCGATAATGTATTGGAGATAGTCGGTCTTTTCTAAATAATCTAAATAAGCTTAATTAACCAGTAATCTCCCTGTAGGGTTACTAATGCGTTTAAAGCTTCAGATAATGAGGATTCAAGGTCGTGGTTTTCAATATCGGTAATTGTGTTGTAGATAAGTTCATAGTTTAGGCGATCGTGTTTGGCGTAGTGGCAAATGATAGTTTTGTTTTCGGCGATCTTAGTGAGGTCAGTAAGGATTTCAGCTAGAGGTTTAAGTTTTAGTCGGATGTGGCTATTTTTAGGATTTCCTGCGGTAAAGGCTTCGTAGATTAAGGTGCCATTGTGGTCTATTATGGCAATTTCTCTGAGTTCTTCTATACCTTCGGTGTCGAGGATGAGATAGGTCATAGACTTTTTTGCCACTCAGTTAAAATTTTTGGATGGACATATTTCCCTCTTTGGTTTGGATCGATAAGTATATTTTTCATCTGCACAACCTGTCTGACAGTTTTACAGCCTGTGTCGGACATTTCCTTTAGAAGTCTGAGTGTGCGCGTGTAATTTATTTGATATTTATTACATATTTTGATCATTTTGCCGTCATCGGTTCCACATAGAAGTTTTTGATGTTTAGCGATCGCCAATGTAGAGCAGTCGGCAATAGCTATAGGTGCAAATTCTCGACTGTACTTGCTAAAAAGGTTGTACATTTCAGGTGTATCTAGCTTTATAGGCTGAAGGTATTTGATTGCAGTTTCTTTAGTTCTCTCATTCAACTTATCAAAATCCAAAACATCTTGGGATACAAAAAGCGGACCATAACTATCTTGGAGCCATTCCCATTCGTTGAGCCAGTGGAAGTCAATTAGGGCATTTGCATCCAAGATCATAGATTTAAGTTAGGGAATAAGCCTCAGAATCATGAGAATGCCGTTTGATGCGCTCTTTACCAAGTTCATCAAGTTGAATACTTAAGAGTTCGGCAGCAGTAGTTTCGGTGATTTCTACGGCTTCAAGGGCTTGCCATACTAGGTTTGTGAAACGTAGGTTTAAGGGGAACTCTTTATTGTTTAAGAACGGTTCAAGCTCCATTGAATTTTTTAAGGGACTTTCATGCTCTTTCTTGTAGATGCCACGAATTTTGATGAGTTCTTTTCCATAGTCAATCAGTTTCATGTCTGCTAGTCGTTTCAGGATGGCTTGATAACTGACTCGAAAGTAGGTTTTGAGTTTGATAATGTCTTTGTTAAAGCGGCGGTAAGCTTGCTCAAATTCAGATTGAGGTATCAGTAGATGACCTGCAAAGTAGTCTGCAACTCGCTCTCGTCCATCTTCTTCTTCCTTTGTGCCTTCTACTTTTAGGGTGTCTTGGTGTTGCCCGCGATCGTCTTGGTATTCACCTCGATGAAAAATCAGATGCCCAATTTCATGAGACAGTGTAAAAATTTGCCGTTCAATAGTGTGGTTAGAGTTGATTAAAATAAATGCACCTGAGTTAGTGCTACAAGCTCCTAGTCCTGAAAAGCTATCATCTTCTACTGGATGGCGTAATACTTTGAGACCGATTTCTTCGACTGCTTCAAAGAGATTAGCGATCGGGGCTTCTCCTAAATCAAGGCGGCGGCGGAACTGAGTAGCAATTTCTTGGATATACTTTTCATTACCCAGTACGCGATCGCAGGGGGTACTTTCGGGGGCGTAGGGGTGGAGTCCGACTATTTGTTCGAGTTGGGTATAGGTTTCTAGTAGTTTTCGGACTTGAGCGGCAAACTGAAGTGATTTACCAAAGGAGTCACGCGCACGGAAGCGGAACTGGAGTTGATTGCCTCCCTCTGGTCGCAACAAATCCTCTAGTCCAATACCCAAGACATGAGCCAAGTCGGACAGGGTTTTGCTGTCGGGTAGGGTTTTACTTTTTTCGTAGTTGTTGATGCTCTGGCGGGTGACTCCTGCCATTTCTGCTAGGCGGTCTTGGGATAGACGCAATGCTTTACGGTAGCGGATCAGGTTGCCAGCGATTACATCTTTCATGTGATGTCTCCCTGATTTGTATATATGGTTTTTAAGTATTATGGCAATTTGCTAGGCTTTTGTCAAATAGGTTTGACTATTTATAGTGCTAAGAATAGTATTTAGTCAAAGATACTTGACTTTGTGTAGGTTAGTCTTTTTTGGGGGAGTTCCAAGGGAGTGAATCGTCGTCGCCCTCCCATCTGTTTTTACGTAATCGATTTGCATAGACTCCTTCATATTCAAAAATTCTAAGTAGGCACATTTCTAGATACCACAGGCTCAATAGTGATGCCTCATTGTGAATATTACTAGAGAAAGTCAAGATTGGATTAACTTCACCTCTTTTATTCAAAGTCCTTTTGGGATGAATAATTTTATTGCGAACTTCAGTAATACAAACTGCTGAATCTGAGAAGTTTCTCTCACCAGCTATTCTGTGTAGTTCTTCGGTATGGAATTGCTCGGATGGATGAGGCAACTCTAATGGGATTTGAAGCGAGTGAAAAAGTAGACGCAGTAAATCACAAGCTTTCAATTTTTCTACACTATCTTTACTTAAGATTTTATATTGTTCAACCAAGATTAACCATGCAAGTAGCTCAAAAGCAGATTGGATTATGATAATCGTTGGTTCACATCCAGCATTATTGCTCTCTACATAAAAATAGACGAGAAGCCTAAGTGGTTCTTGCCAGTCTGGATCGAGGTATTTTTTCATGAATCCTTTGAAGGCAGTTGTCAGGTCACTGGGGCTATGTTTGGGGAACCAAGAGATGCCTATGGATGGTTGGTAGGATACAAGTTTATAGTAAGACCACTTCTCCCATATTTTGATACCTGCACTGTCGAAGCCAACTGGTAATATTGGACATACCCACCTTCCAGCTACGAAGGAGAGAAAGTGATTTAACCCACGTAAGATATTTTCAGCTACTTCTGAATTAAATGTTTTACAGTCGATTCTTTCGAGCTTTGCTACATTGGTGATTGCATATCCACCTTTATTATTTAAAGCTTCATGTATTTCTTTATCTTCAGTAAGAGAATTAATGGTTATTCGCCATTCCTCTGATTCTAAGATAATTTTACCCCTCCATGCTTTGGTTTCAACTTTTATCCCAGAGCCAATATAGGAAGAGAAGTTTGTAATGTGAAAGATGAGATAAGAAAGTTTATCACCTTTACCAATGTCAAAAGGGGCAAGTTGTCCTTCAATAGAGGATTTACTACCATAGAAACTTCTAGGTAATTGCTCGACCCCCCCAAAGGACAGCAGGAAAAAGTTTAAAATGGAG
>CAZLKI010000208.1:0-5579 GCA_964560035.1 uncultured Synechococcus sp. | reverse complement strand
CTCCAATGATTTGTTGTACTTTGATCGCTTCTCAATTCTTAACTTTGGCGATCGCAAGTAATCTCTCCGAATTCAAAAAAAAGTCAGCTATTTTTGCTTGCTTAATCTCGAATAGAAATAGAGTCTCTCAATGGACTTCGCGGTTCGGTATAACTATTTATTCGCACGCTAATCAGATAATATTTGAGCGTGATGGCGAATATGGTCTTCGATCGCAGTTGCCACAAAATAAAACCCGTGATCGTAGCCTGCATGGCAGCGAAAAATTAAAGGCTGATTGGCTAATTCACAAGCTTTTTGAAAAATCTCTGGAAATAGTTGAGTCGTCAAAAAAGTATTCGCCGTCCCTTGATCGAATAAAATCGGGCGGGTTTTTACATTCTTTTAGTAGTTCATCCAGTACTTCTTTGCGAATATTCATGGCTTTTTTGGTTAGGCAAATTGTTATTCTGTCTGCTTCTTAGGATTTACACAATCTAATTTACACTCTCATCTAATAAGTGGTGAAGTTGTTGGCTATCCTGCAAGTAATGTACTTTCGGATCTTCGCGCATCTCTCTAGTGGAAATAAAATTTGAAATGATTATTTTTCACCCTTTAGCGTAACAAGAGTTAGTAAATGTAATTAGTTACTATCAAATTCGCAATAAAGAGATCGCAGTAGAGTTTTTGAATACTGTAGAATTATCGACAAATTTACTGATACGCTATCCAGAAATCGGTTCAAAAGTTCGAGGCTCAATTCGACTCTTTATCATACCTAAGTTTCCATATTCTCTTTTATATCGACTTACGGATAATCAACAAATTTATATTCTGGCAGTAGCACATCATGAGCAAAAGCCTGATTACTGGAGTAGTCGCAAGTAAGATCGAAGTTGGGATAAATTAGCTGAGCGAGCTTAAAGTCGAAGTAAATTTGTTCTGAAAAGGAGAGAACAACGTGAATACTTATAGGTATTTTCTGCTATAGCTGGTTTAAGAGTTCTGTGGGGGAGTAAATGGGGAGTTTGCTACTGATGAAGTCTTTACGATCGCGAGTAACGATCGCATCAAGTTGATTGATGTTAGCGCAGGCAAGTTGAATGCTATCTTTAAAGTCTTTCAGTCCATGGTTGAGAGCCGTTTCGATGGTCTTGCGATCGACGGCACAAAAACGGAAACCGATTAGTAGTTGATTAATGGCAACAAGTGCAACTTCCCGCCCTTCGGTTTTACGGATGATGTAGAAAATATTGGTAATGGTAGTGGCGGCGATATAACCTTCCAAATTGCCACGTTCAATTTGCTCAAAGAGAGCGATCGCGGATTCAATAAATGGTTCACATTTGAGAAGCAGATCTAGAATGATGTTGGTATCGATAAGAATTTTCACGGTAGCATTACTGGTATTTCTGGGTTAGATAGTCTGTGTATTCTGCTTGCAGGTCACTATCGCTTTTGGTTAGCTCAGAAGGTTTAACAATGCCGAGGAGTCCAGTGAGAGTGCCGAGGGGGATAGCTTTGGATTGAGAGGTCATGATTTGTTTTTGGTGGAGAAATTCAGCGAAGTTAAGGACTTCATTTATTTGTTTCTCTTGGAAGGTTTGGATTAGCTGGTAGAGTTTTTCAGCGGTTGTCATGATGTTCAGGGAGATGGATTTACATTTGTATTAAGTCTTAATTTTAGAGGTGCTTTTTCGTTAGGATACCCTCATTTCAAATTATAATGCTCGCCTTCCGAAGTTCAAACTTAAACCTAATCAAGCTCAACCATGTCTGTAGTTAAAGATGAGCTTGATCCCAACCGCACGACTCTAATTTACATGAAGAATATATGCAAATAAGGGATCGTTGATATAACATCGATAAAAAGCGCAAATAATGGAATCAAAGCTATGACTGCTCCATCCGATCCCGTAAATCTTACCGAGACAGTTTTATTTGATGGTCATCCCGCCTTATTAGGTAGTGCTACTCGTTTGATTATTGCGATCGCTACTTTAGGACTGGGGGCAATTTATTTTTGGATTCAGTCTAACAATGTTAAGTATTTAATTACATCGCAACGCGTGGTAGTGGAGGCAGGAATATTTTCTAAGAATATAGCTGCTGTTGAACTTTATCTGATCAATGATATCGAACTAGAAAAACCCTTTGGGCAAAGACTGCTGGGGACGGGAAATATAACTTTGATCGGGCAAGACCAAACCAATCCCAGTTTACGCTTGGTAAGATTACCCTTAGATGTGAGAAAACTTTACGAGCAGTTACGTCAAGATATTGAAAAATGCAAGCATTTACGCCGTGGTTATTATCGAGAACTTTAATTTTATGCCCGAATCATTAAAATTAGGGCTGTATCAGATTGAAAATATTGCCGATAGTATTGTCAAAACTCAGCTCGAACATCTATCAATTTTTAGTATTGGCTTAGTATTTTTAGCAGGATTGATTACAAGTTTAACGCCCTGCACTTTATCGATGTTGCCCTTAACTATTGGCTATATTGGCGGGTTTGAGTCTAAAAATACCCTAAGCTCGGCTTTACAGTCACTGTGGTTTGCTTTGGGATTTGCGACAACTCTATGTGGTTTGGGATTAGCAGCCGCTCTATTTGGTAAAATCTATGGTCAAGTGGGGAGTGGATTATCGATTGTTTTGGGAATTGTCGCGATCGCAATGGGCTTATATTTATTAGGATTAATTCCCGTGCAGATCCCTAGCTGGGGCAATATTGAGGTTTCTAACACGCTTCCAAAGCCAGTGCGATCGTATCTTGTAGGATTGAGTTTTGGTTTGGTGGCATCGCCTTGTAGTACCCCTGTTTTAATTACCTTGCTTGCCTATATTTCCACTACTACTAATCCGATCTTGGGTGCGGGACTTTTACTAGCTTATGCGATCGGATCGGTCTTGCCATTAGTTGTTGCAGGGACGTTTACAGGGGTTATCAAGCAAATACTCACAATTCGCCAGTGGTCGGGTGGATTAACTTGGATTAGTGGAGTTGTATTAATTGGATTTGGGACGATCTCAATTTTGAATCGCATCATTTAATCTAAGCTTGACACTCCCGCCGATAAATCGGGTGTCTTCTTGCGGAAGAAATATAAAAAGTAAAAGCATTTATTAAATGCAGTTATTATCTGGTATCAAGGTTTAGATCTTAAGTGGTTAAAACTCTAATCTAATAACACTTTTAGCGATCCTGAATAAAAAATAAACTTAATAATGTTTTCATATTAATTCCTATGGTACTTTAATCTGGAAGTCTATAGATAGTTACAGATGCAAGCAGTTTTGTGCGGTTACTACGGTATGGGTAATGGTGGAGATGAGGCACTTTTGGCGGCTTTACTACAAATGTTACCTGAGAATATTAAGCCCGTGGTCTTATCGGCAAATCCGAAACAAACTGAAACGCTGCACGAGGTTGAAGCCTGCGATCGCCGTTCTGTAGTTTCTTTAATCAAAACCCTGAAGCGATCGGATATTTTTATATGGGGGGGTGGAAGTTTAATGCAGGATGCTACCAGCTTTCGCAATCCAATTTATTATGGTGGATTAATGGGATTGGCTCAGGGAATGGGGCTAAAGACAGTAGCATGGGCGCAGGGTATAGGTCCATTAAATAGCAATTTGACCAGGTGGATTACCAAAAAAGCTTTTACTAAATGCGATCGCATTAGTGTTAGAGATGGCGGCTCGGCTCAATTATTATTAAATTGGCAAATCAATAGCACGATCGCCCCCGATCCAGTTTGGGCATTGAATTCTCAACCACTAGAATGTCTGTGGACAAAACACGCCCCGCGCATTGCAATTATGCTGCGATCGCATCCCCAACTTACCTCTAGTCGGCTTAGCTGCTTAATTCAGGCGATTAAAAATTTGCAAAAATCTACGGGTGCTTTTATTTTATTGATCCCGTTTCAACCCAGCCACGATCGCGAAATTGCTCTTAAAATTCATAGTGAAATTGATGGAGAATTAGGTAGTAAAGAAGAACAAAGTATGGTGATTACAGAGACTAATCCTCGATCGCTCAAGGGCATATTTAAAGGTGTAGAAATGGCGATCGCAATGCGGTATCACGGGCTAATTATGGCAGCCGCAGAAGGATGTAAGTGTTCGGCAATAAGTTACGATCCCAAAGTTTCGCGGTTGATGACAGACTTAGATTTAACGGGCTGGGAGCTAGAACACCTTCCAACAGATCCTAAAATTATCTCCGATCTGTGGCTAGAGCAGTATGTAAATGGCGATCCTTTAACAGTAGATCTAATTAGTTCGTTGGTGGATCGAGCTTTGATTCATGGAGAAATCTTATTAAATTTGTAAAGCTTTATAACCTTAGATAAATCCCCAAATTATCCTCAAACTAGCCAGACTGTTTAATTAGCTTTAATTAGCTCTAAGGCAAAAGTTACAGATTCTTTAAGTAAAGGGGCTACTACAGTGACTACAGCCGCAGTAACAATAATATTTCGAGAAAAGTTAAGCGTATCTCGGCTCAGTTGAAAGAATCTCTCATCCCACTTTTTAGACTCTGCCTCCCATCTTTTCGATTCAGTTTCTAATTTAGAAATGTTTAGGGTATTAGCTTCGGAAATTAGAGTAATTCGATCTAACCTAGCGTCTAATTCTTCGATTGTCATTTCAATATCTTCTCCATTCTTTATATTTGGGATATTTGGCTAAAGGATAGTAACCAATCTTAGCTTTATTCTAATTAGGGCTTACGCAAAAGCTAGAATGGGGTTGAGCCGATTAAATTTGAGCGGAGGTAATTAAGAGAATGAAGTTTAGCAAATTAGACTATTGCCAGTATCTCTTAAAAGCATCTCTATTAATTGGCATTTGACTAGAAAACCTGGGCTGAAAGTATTGATCTCTCGTTGCTTATATTCAAGAAATTTGGATTTTTAGAGGTGCCCTTAAGCAGTCAAGTAAACTACACAATTACAATTTTAGCAGATCGTAAAGAAGAATATAGTCATAACTAAATCAACCGCTACTTGAGAGCAGAAAGACTGACACTAAGACTACTTTGGCAGAATGTAAAGCCGACAATTAAGACAGACGAATCCGAATTCATGTATGTACTTTTTGATGACACGGTGCTAAACAAACGTCATAGTCGGCAGATTGAGATGAGCCAAAAGGCAATATAATGGCAATGCTCATGGCACAGTGCGAGGCATAGGTGTAGTCAACTTCGTATACGTGAATGTCAAGCTAAATGAATTTTGGGTAGTAGATTATCGAATTTACGACCCACTGGGTGATGGGAAGAGTAAGCTAGACCATCGATCAGATAAGCTGACTGGACGTTGCACTTTTAACTTAACTAATCTCGTACAATGCCATAAACCTCTCTCGACTTCTGCCGTGAGGTGAATTTACTGCCATTTCTCTTAATGTTTCAGCACTTTCTTCCCAAAGGCTGCTGTCAACTCTTAACATAGTGAACTAACCTAATTTATGACTGGAAATTAGATTACACTATTTCCGTGAAAACTATAGGTCTCAAGTTGGACGGGGTTTATCTTTAAGAATCGGATGTAGTTTTGAAGGCAGAGCAAGAATTAAATCAG
>CAZLKI010000207.1:0-5609 GCA_964560035.1 uncultured Synechococcus sp. | reverse complement strand
TTCATGTAGATTTTCAGAAGGAAATAAGCGACAAAACTCTCCCCAGTGCGGCGTTAATATTGTGGATAAAGGCGATCGCTCTGTTAATTTTTCTATTCCTAACTGCGCTAAAAGGCTTAATCCATCGGCATCTAAGATTAAATTATTATCTATCGTTAACATTTGCTCTATTAACTTCATGGCATCCAAAGATATTCCCACACCGCAGGCGATCGCAGTGTATTTCGTAAAATCCCCTGAAAAATCCAGTTCGGGTAAATGAGAAATTGCTCCCGTAGTTGTTTCGGGACAGCTAATAACTAAAGCTTCGGGGACTTTTGCTAAAACCAGATCCCGTAAAGATGCGGGGACGGCTATACTTAACATCCCTACACCACTGGCTCTTGCGCCTAAAGCGGCTAAAATCACGGCTCCTCCATACCGTTGAGAACCACCAATTAATAAGAGATGTCCCATTTGGTATTTATGGGTAGCGATCGGACGTTTGGCTGGTAACTTAGCGATCGCTTTACTTGACTCAATTCTAAATAAGCTCTGATTGGGAGGGCGATTAGGACTAGAATTAGTATCTAAAACTTGTTGGATAAAGTGTTCTGGGATATCGAAATCAATTTTCTCTAAATCACCAATATATACCAATGCTTCTTCGATAAATAATCCGCGTTTCCATAAACCCAAACATAGAGTACGACTGGCTTTAATTGCAGTTCCCATGACTTCACCTGTGTCTGTATGAATCCCTGACGGTAGATCGATACTGAGAATCGGGATATTCCACGAATTAACTTCATTAACAATATCTAAGAGTTCGCCCGCGATCGCTCGTTCTAAGCCAATCCCAAATAAGCCATCAATTAACAGATCGCAACTTTTAAGATCCTCAAGCGAACAAGAACTGAAACCCAGATTTTCTAAATATCGCCAATAATCAGCAGTGAGAGGTTTGAGCTTCGGTCGGGAAGATATATAAATTTTTACATCTCGACCCCGATGCCATAGTTCCCTTGCCACGACTAAAGCATCGCCTCCGTTATGCCCAGAACCAACTAAAAATCCGACCTTGGGGAAGTCTGATAATGGATAAAGAACTTCAATTTTATTGGTAATCAGTCCAGCAACTTTTTCCATTAATGCAGCTACAGCCATCCCTGCTCCAAACATTAAAGATTCGATTGCTTGCATCTGAGAATTAGTAACAATGATGCGATCGCTAAGTTGTGAGGTATTAGATTTATGCGGATTCGGCATGGATTTTTTGTCTCCTTTCTGCTAATTTCAGTAAGATCTCTTCATGTTTTATGCGTGAAATCGGATAGAAAATAGCAAAAATTATACCTCCTATCAATGCTGAAATTGGCACCAAACTAATCATCAATCTAATTGCCCAAAGTGCTGATTCTGGTTGAATTGGAACTGTTCCTCCAGCAATAGTTGGAATGAAGTTACTCCAATCTAGAGTCTTCCCAACTAAAAATAAGGCGATCGCGATTCCTAACTTTAATAACTGGGTGACAAAGCCATAAAATATTCCTTCTTGTCTCTGTCCCGTTCGCAACTCCTCATAATCGATTACATCAGGCAGCATAGCACCCGGAATTAAATATACAACCGAAAGTCCCATCCCTACCAATACCGCCAAACAATACAATAAAACGACTTGCCCAGGTTGAATTAAAAATAAACCAATCTGCGCGATCGCCCACAGCGGAATTCCGATTATATAAACCGATTTTTTCCCTAATCTCTGACTCAGAATATTCCACGGCACGATCATCAACAATGCAGTTCCTTGCACGGCGATCGCGGTTTGGGTAAAGTGACTTTCGGATAATCCCATCCAATTAACAACAAAGTAAGGCAAAATCGCCGAATTAGTCTGAGCCGCAATCCAAGAAAAGAGATAAATTCCCATTAAAATTAAAAATGGTTGATTGCTAAATACAATCCGAATCTGCCCGATCAGCGAAATCGAATTGGAGTTCTCTTCTTTAATACTGATATGTTTATCTACTAAAATTAACTGCTCGCGGGTTCCCCAAACACAAACAAAAATTGGTAGTGCGGAGACGATCGCAAGTACGATTCCCATAATCAAATACTTCATATAAGCATCACTTACCAAAGCAAAGATAATTTGGGCTATAAATAGCGAGAAAATACTTGCTCCCAAACCAAATACAGACTTAAATCCATTTAAGCTCGTGCAATCGTTATAATCTTGGGATAAATCGGGAATTAAAGCCGAATAGGGCAAAAACACCGCCGTAAATGCTGTATCCCCTAATAATGAGATAATTGCATAATACCAAAATAGGAAGGTTTGATTGAGATTAGAATCAGTGCTAAAGCTAGGAACAATCCATTGCATGACCGAAAGGATGCCAAAGGGAATAGCCGACCACAACATCCATGAGTGCCGCTTTCCCCATTTAGAAACCGTGCGATCGCTCAGCCACCCAATCACTGGATCGTTAACACCATCCCATATTCTGCCAATCAATAGCACCATTCCGGCAAGGCTAGGATTTAGTCCTGCCACATTTGTCAAAAAAAACAACTGGAAAAATGCCCGAATAGTAATAAAGCTAGAAGCTCCAATCTCTCCCACTCCATAGAAGAATTTGGTTTTGAAGTTTAATTTGGTCTGGGAATCTAAAATATCTGATTGCATGAGACTCGTTACTACTTAAATGTTGCTTTGACTCCCAAAGGCGTTGGTTACAGCATACCGTTAAGCATACATTCACCTATCAAAATAATTAACCGACTACTATAATAACCGTACTAAACCCAATCGAGATACCTTAAAATGATCGCTCCGACTCCTCTCATCCGTAGATCTAGACCCATAGCTGTAGACCTCTTTGCGGGAGCGGGAGGCATGACCTTGGGTTTTGAACAGGCGGGATTTGAAGTGCTGGCTGCGGTTGAAATCGATCCCATTCACTGCGCGATTCATAAATTTAACTTCCCTTACTGGGCTGTGATTTGCAAAAGTGTAACCGAGATATCGGGATTAGAAATTAGAAATAAAACAGAAATTAAAAATAAAGAGATTGATGTCGTGTTTGGTGGGTCTCCCTGTCAAGGATTTTCGTTAATTGGTAAAAGAGCGTTAGACGATCCTCGTAATTCTTTAGTCTCCCATTTTATGCGTTTGGTGCGAGAACTGCAGCCTAAATATTTTGTTTTAGAGAATGTTAAAGGTTTAACTATCGGCAAACATCGGCAGTTTTTAGTCGAAGTGATCGAAGAGTTTGAAAAATATGGCTATGTAGTAGAAAAATCATATCGAGTTCTCAATGCTGCCAATTACGGAGTTCCCCAAAGTCGGGAAAGATTATTTTTAATAGGTTGTCGGCAAGGATTGAAATTACCTAATTATCCATTACCAGTTACTAAGTCTTCACCCTCAAATAAGAAGAATACTTCAGCAGAATTCTTAAATTTGCCCAACACTCCTACAGTAAGAGAAGCGATCGCCGATCTGCCGAATATCGAAAAATATCCCGAACTAATCAGCCATGACTTCTGTTTTGCCGAGTATGGAGAACCTTTAAGTGATTATAGCCAAGTTATGAGAGGAATTAGGCGATCGCCTCAAGATTATTCCCATCCACGCCAATGGAATCCGCACCTCCTAACTTCTAGTCTGAGATCCAAACACAGTCACGAGTCAATGCAGAGATTTGCAGTTACAGAATCGGGCAAAACTGAACCAATTAGTCGCTTTCACAAACTCGATCCCAATGGCATTTGCAATACTCTCAGAGCAGGTACACCCAGCAATCGCGGAGCTTTTACTTCTCCCCGCCCCATTCATCCCTTTGAACCCCGATGTATTACAGTCCGCGAAGCCGCAAGACTTCATTCCTATCCCGATTGGTTCCGATTTCATCGTACTAAATGGCATGGCTTCCGACAGATTGGTAATTCGGTGCCGCCCTTACTAGCTCAAGCTGTAGCTTCTGAACTAATCAAAGTTTTAGGAATTCAACCCCAGCAACCTAGTCAAGACTTAGTACAAAATTTATCGGGAGCCGAAGAAAAATTATTAACATTAAATATGACTAAAGCTGCTGAACTATTTAACGTAGATCGTCATATTATTGAGCCAAGAATCAGACAGTCAAAAGGGTTAAATAATGATAAGCCAAATGTCTATGCTGTAACCCAAACCACAAGGTGATCTCCTCTAATTAAGTAATCTGGGGTGCAGAAAATAATAGAAGTCTTTCGAGAAACCAAGGCGCAACGCGATTACACAGCACTGCTAAATGACTTTGCCATCCCACTAAAATTTCTGGAGATTCTTTGTGAAGCCCATCGATCAGAGCTTTAGCCACCTGTTTGGGACTCATAACCGCAACCCATCGGAACCATTCCAAATCCCGTACCATATCAGTATCGGTTAAAGAAGGCAGTAGGGCAGTTACACCGACATTGTATGCAGCTAATTCTCCGCGCAGAGCTTGGGTAAATCCTAAAATTGCAAACTTGGTAGCCGAATAGGTCGCCATAGTTGGAGCAGCTACTTTTCCCATCAGACTCGAAACATTCACAATTCTTCCTTCGCGTTGAGATGCCATTCGCCGCGCAATCAATCGCGTAATTGTATACATCCCAATCAAGTTAATTGCAATCTCTTCTTGGACATCCACAAGTTGCGATCGCAAAAAAGAAGACTGATGAGCCACTCCAGCACAGTTAATCAATAAGTGAATATGCCCGTGATCCCGCCACGCCTTAGCGATCGCAATACTGACCTCTACAGTTTTGGTTAAATCTAGGGGTATGACTACAGCTTCTACTCCCATATTTGTAACTCGATCGGCTAATTCTTCCAACCGAGACCGATCCCGCGCTACCAATAGCAGCTTTTTTATACCTTCTTGGGCAAGTTGTAAAGCAATCTCGCGTCCAATGCCACGGGAAGCTCCAGTCACTAAAGCCGTTTTTCCTTGAATATTCATAACAAAACCTCCAGAGTTAGGGTCTCACCAAATTACAAACCTTTACAAAATTTCGATGCCAAAGATTCAGCAGCACGGAAAGACGATCTATCGGATTGTATTCAGAAGACAAATTAATGTGGATAATGAAGCCAAGACTATGGATATAAATTCGTTCGGTTTAAATTTGTCTTGAACTTCGATGCTGATAGTCTTAACTAAGACTTTTTCAGGCGTTTCAGATTTTCTAGCCAATATTTAAGACAATATTTAAGAATCTGCTAGAAATTAAATGTAGATAAGATCCAAGTAGGTTAATACCCGTAGGAATTATTTATAGCGTTAAGAAATTAAGAGTGTTAGAGAAACTAAAATCCTGATAGAAATAAATGAGAGAAATAGATGTGAGAAAATTTAAATACTTGAAAAGTTAATTGATTGTACTGGCGATCGCAGTTGTTAAGGATCGAATTAATTTGGATGGATTTGGGATCGGTCTAGTCATACATTTACCCCATTGAGCATATTGGTGGACAAAGAAAGACTATCTGTAAATTTAAATCAATTTTTAACTTGATAGGAATATATACTTACTAGCGCATTATGTAAAGTACTTTATGTTACTTTTTATATTATTTTTACCTTATAATTAAATAA
>CAZLKI010000206.1:0-5619 GCA_964560035.1 uncultured Synechococcus sp. | reverse complement strand
AGAGCGAATTAATGCTGAAAAATCAAGTTAAAAATTAAACTAAAAATTAATCAAGAGCATAAAGACCCATAAAAAATGCAAAAGCTACTGCCAGAGAACCAAAAATTAAGAGGTTTTTCTGCCCCGGGGTCATGACATTTACTCCAAACCCATAGCCCAGATTTTCTGCAAATCCCGAAGGCTTACTTGGAATGCCAATATCAGAAAATACCGCAGGACGTGCCGTACAGACAGGGCAACGCCAATCGGTCGGCAAATCTGCAAATAAAGTTCCTTCGGCAATTCCGCGCTTGGGATCTCCAGAGGTTGGTTCATAAATATAGCCACAGGAACCACATTCATAGCGGTGCGGCTCTTCTATCACAGCAGTATGTAGATTATTGATAGGGTTAGTTAAATCAGCTTGGCTTATTGGCTCTACTTGCTCTAAATTATTAATTTCGGGTTCCATATGTTTATAAATAATTTATAAATAATTAAAGATGAATAAAAAGATACATAAAAAGTATTAAAGCCTTACTGTTAAAGATTATTACATTTTGACCCATTTTTAGATTAACAACTTCCTAATAACTCAATTTGGCTAACCTACGTTTAATCTTGTAACGGCAGAAAGCTATTTACCTCTCAAGATCTTTCTCAGATTTTAGGATCGAAATTTTAAGCGAAGCCCTTTTAGATTTCACAAGCTTGACCGATCTTCAGACTTGGTTATTCGAGCAAAAGTAAAAGAAAATTATCCTGTATCTTAGTTTATCGATCGCTTTTTCGATCCACTGCAAAAAATTACAGTTACAAAGCTCACCAAACTTTGCTCAACTCATCTATTGTCAGGACATCAGTTGTTTGATTGGATTCCACTTTTTGATCGGATTTAACTCGATCTGATTGATTAGATGTTTCTAATGTTTTGTCCCCAAGTTCGGGCTTGCCCATGTCTGTAAGTAAACTTGATAAATCTTCTAGCAGTATCTGTTTTGGGGTTTTTAGAGTTTCAATAGCATCTTTGGTATTATTACTTTCAGGAATTTTAAGTTCAGGAATTTTAGGTTCGCTCTTCGCTTCTAATTCTTCAACGGCTTTTTCTGCGATTGATAAGGCTGGAGTTTCGATCGCTTCTAAGGATTCTAATGATTCTGAGGCTTCTAAGGTAATAACTTCATTAATCATGCTGTTTACTAAATTAGTCTGTAAATTAGTGTGTGTAGGCGGAACATAGCCCTCAGCTTCAAAAAAGATATTTACTACTAACCTAATTTTTGCTTTTTGCCACTGCGAACCGGGCTGTAATACCGAGATATTGTTAATGATCCGATCGCTATTTTCATCAATAGTTGTCGACTCGGCGATCGCTTCTAACAGATTTTTTAACGCAGGATTGGCATTTCCAAAACTAAAACTATTAATAACTTGGATCAATTCGGTAAGGGTGCAGAGGCATTTAATATTTCCATAGAGCGGATCGGTAAATCGAATAATAATGTCTTGATAGGTTTGGGGAATATGCTTAATTTGGACGGGCTGATGAACGAGAGTTGCAACGGGTTCGAGTTGAACTGGTAACTTGACTGGTAGTGGAGATGGTGCGATTTCAGGAGGAGTAGGTGTTGAAGATCTAGATGATGGTGATGGGTTGGGTGGAGTTAGATCTGAGGAAGATTCAAGCTGAAAATGGACTTGCCAAATTTGGGTATCTCTGGCGGTTTCGTAATCTGATTGGTAAGCCGAAATTGCTAATTGCTTAATACTTTCTACCTGTAAGCTCAGCATCCCTTTGCGAATTAGAGATACTATCGCTTTTTGATTGATCCTTTGGGGCGATCGCAAGTCTATATCTAAACATTCAGGGCGATCGGGATCTAAATCTGCTGTTGCCGTAATTCCTTTAGATTGAATCGAACGGTTGATCAAGGTGGCGATCGCCTCTCCATCTCCTTGCTTAGCAAGTTCTAAAATGCTTTTTTGTGACGAAACGGATGTCATAATTACGAACCTTGCTCTATTAGCTGTGTAATACACCCAATAATATCCCCAATTTCACCACCCGTCATCGCCTCTATGTATTGTTGTCGTTGGGTAAATAAATTATTTATCGCCACTAATAAGCTTTCCGAGTTCAAATTTTCTTCTAATAAAACTGCGCTATAACCCATTTTGGCGAAAGATCGAGCGTTAAGAATTTGATCTCCACGACTCGCAGCCTTAGATAAAGGAATTAGTAGATGTGGTTTTTTTAATGCTAAGAATTCAAAGATCGAATTTGCTCCAGCACGGGATATCACTATATCGGCGATCGCTAAAACATCGGGAAGTTCTACACCTAAATATTCTACTTGTTTGTAGTTGGAATAATTAATATTAGGATCGGTATTACCTTTACCACAACCATGAATTATTTGAAACTTTGTTGTTAATTTATCTAGGATTTTATGTACTGCTAAATTAATTTTTTCGGAGCCAGAACTGCCACCAATTACTAATAAAACGGGTAATTCTTGATTAAATTCACAAAATCTTAGTCCTCTGTCGCGATCGCCTTGTAAGATCTCTTTCCTAATTGGCAATCCAGTAAAAATAGCTGTAGGTATGTATTGTAGGGTTTCAGGAAAAGTCACACAAATTTTATTTGCAAAAGGAATCGAAATTTTATTTGCCAATCCAGGTGTAAGGTCGGATTCGTGAATGATAATCCGAATGCGATTTAGCCAAGCTCCTAAAATTACTGGCACGGTCACAAATCCACCTTTAGAAAAAATAAGATCGGGTCTGATTTTCTTCAGTAAAAAATAAGCTTCAAATATACCTTTAATAATCTTAAAAGGATCGGTAAAATTTTGAATGTTGAGGTATCTTCTTAATTTTCCTGAAGCGATCCCATGAAAAGCAATACCTAATTCGGTAATTAAGCGTTGTTCGATGCCATCCCGCGAACCAATGTATTCAATTTGCCAGCCTAAAGCTTTCAATCTCGGAACTAGAGCAATATTAGGGGTAACATGACCTGCCGTACCACCACCCGTTAGGATAATTTTTTTCAACTTTACTCCTATCGATTCTTAACTTAATCTTTAAGAGTGCATCCTACTACTATTAACAACCAAACTATTAACAAGTAAAAATAATTATAATTTTCAATCCAAATATGAGGCGGAGGGCTTTTAAATTGTTTTAAGTCCCTCCATCAAAATTAACTAAGTTTAAATTAATGCTAATCAGAAGCAAGATCGGTAGCTGGTCGATAGTAAGAAGTTGCTTGACCATCTGGCACATAGTGACAATTTTTGTAAGCCCGCCAGAATACTGTAAAAATCGACTCTTCAGACTTACGATAATAGCTGCCTAAAACAGGTTTGATTGCTGCGGTTGCTATTTTAAGATTGTAGTGGGGAATGCTTAAAAAGATATGGTGGGCGACATGGGTACCGATATTGTGATGAATATCGTTAATAAATCCATAGTCATGATCGATAGTTGACAAAGCGCCCTTAAGGAAATTCCAGTTTTTACCGCTATACCAAGGAATATCTGTATCGGTGTGGTGCAGAAATGTAACCAAATCTAGCCATACCACGAACAAAATGTAAGGTACTAAATAAAATTTGACTAGCCATAAACCACCGAATTGGTAGGTTAGCACTCCAAGTAAAACAATCATTAAACTGCAAGCTACAGTACTGGTAATCACATCCCATTTTTCCGAAGGTTTAAAGATCGGACTACTAGGTACAAAATGTGAACCAGCCTTACCGGGCGATCGCTTAAATAAATATATAGGGTAAGCAATCATCGAGATATCAAAGCGCGCAAATTTCTCAATCCATGCCATTTCTTTGTACTTGCTCTCTATAACTGGGTACCAGCTTTCATCATTTTCAAGGCTTCCAGTATTTTGATGATGTGTACGGTGACTAATGCGCCATCCATGAAACGGAACGAGGATCGGAGTATGTGCCAGATGCCCGATTAAATTATTAAGCCATTTGTATTTAGAAAACGATCCATGTCCACAATCATGCCCAACTACAAATAAAGCCCAAAACATCGTGCCTTGAGCAAACCAAAAAATTGGATAAAATAACCAAGAATCTACCTGAGCGGCGATCGCATAGAGTCCAGCGACAATTAATAGGTCAAAAAAAAAGTAATAAAGAGATTTAACTACAGAAGGCTGAAAACATTCGGGTGGAATAGCATTTCTGATATCTTGCAGGGTAAATGGTAGCTGTTCATCTCGATCTTTTTGCAAATTCAGGTTCTGAGGGTTATTTTTTAGAGCGTTATCTATCACCTTAAAATCTCTTAATAATTATAAATACATTCATAGCATACTACTTTTGATAGGCTTCTTTAACTATTGATATCTCCCAATAGAGTCATGACAACTATGAATTTTTAAGAATTTATTCCTAATTTAGATTTTTCGATCTAGGATCTTTTGGCTCAATGCACAAAGCTCGAAATGTCTGTGACCATTGCTGGCAATAATATTTCCCCATTGCGAAATATCGGGGTTGTTGTAGGTAATTTCGCTACCATCAAAGCGAGTGAGTTTGCCGCCAGCTTCGGTGAGAATAATTTCGGGAGCGCAGTAGTCCCAGTCTTTGGGTGCAGATCTACCCGAAACGGAGATGTAATAATCGGCTGTACCATAAGCGATCGCTCCTAATTTTCCACCAATACTGCCCACTGAGAGCTCTTGTGACTTGGGCAAACTGGCTAAAATTAACTCTAACTCGGCGGTACGGTGATTACGGCTGGCGATCGCGATCATAGAATTAAGATCGGTTTTTGATGAGACTTGAATTTTGACCTTTTCGCCATTGCGTTGTTCTAAATATGCACCACCATCTTTAATTGCTGTAAATAAATGATTGGCGATCGGCACTGCCACTAGCCCTAGTACTGGTCTTTGACGATAACTCAACCCAATGTGTACGGAAAACTCCCCCGTGCGCTTAATAAAATCACTGGTGCCATCTAAGGGATCGATCATCCACACCCATTCATGATTGAGGCGATCGCTGTTATCTTCAGTTTCTTCGCTTAAATATCCAAATTCTCTAGTCCCAAATTGTTGGTATAAATTACTTAAAATATATTCGTTAGCAGCCAAGTCAGCATCAGTAACGTCTCCATCTTCGGCACTTTTGTGCGTAATTTGTAAAGCTGTAGTCGATTGATAGTATTTGCGTAAAATATCAGAGGCTCCCCATGCGATCGCTCGTCCAATATTTAGGCATTCTTCCAGATTAGGCATGATGTCCTCAAATTATTTTGAATTAAGTATTAGATTGAGCAATGCAATATTATCTAATGTTAGATCGCGGATCTGTCAATTTTGGCGATCGGGTTCAAAGATTCGTAATTGCACGGGCGAATTTACATTAGCTCAAAAACAAGAAAAAGGGGAGAACTGAAGGCGCGATCGGAGCAGAGTAAAACTGAAGGTCAATCTAAGCAATTCTCATTTTAAAAAAATTAGTAAAACCCAAAACTGATGCGATGAGGTCTAAACCCACAACAATCAAGTAAAGAGCTAATCTAATACAGTTTTAACTTACAACCTGATGTTACGCAGAAGTCAACTGTCCCTCATCCCCTTCTCCCAAGTAGAGAGAA
>CAZLKI010000205.1:1547-5644 GCA_964560035.1 uncultured Synechococcus sp. | reverse complement strand
CCCTCAAACTCCATCCCGATAAGTTTCTGTGAATTTGAGTGCGTAAGTCCTAACTATGTTAAATGTGATATCGGTTAAACGTGAAATCGCTTTTTGTGTGCGTGGTTGCTTAATATAGTAATGCGGGATTTCACTAGTAATCTTAAAAAGTAATCTTAAAAAGTATTCTTTAACAGTGACCTTAAATTTTCTAGCTAATTTCCTAGCTTTAAGCCTTTCCGCTATTTCCATTGTTCGGAGTTCTCGATGACACCTCTTAAAAGTTCAACTATCAGCCGTCTTAAAAAGATTGCCCAATCTAATTCTGTGTGGGAAGGCGATCGCCGATCGCTACCAAGAGTCCACGAACATGACGGTAGTAATTTAATTCACCTAGCCGATCGTACCCACGAAGACAAACCTCAGTGCATTCTCTGGGTGGATGGCTCTATGGGTGTAGTGCGCTCAATGGATGTGGTAGAACCGAATATGGGACAAGAGGCGATCGTGCGGGCATTATTACAGGCTATCGAACGTCCTCAAAGTCCGAGCAAACCCAGTCGTCCTCAAAAAATCCTAGTGCGCGATCGCTCGTTGCAATTTTATCTGCGCGGAGTGTTGCAAAGTCTGGATATTTGTGTCGAGCATATCGATCATCTGCCCATGATCGATGAGATTTTTAATAATCTAATTCAACACACCCAAACTACCCCCCCGACCGTTCCTCCCGCTCAGGCTGAGGCACTTTATGCTCAAGCAGATATACTCTGGCGCACTTGCCCTTGGGAGTATATGTGGGATCATCAGGTTTTGGCGATCGAGATCAATAAATGGGATATGGATACACTCTATGCCGTGGTGATGGGACATTTAGGTATGGAACGGGGCGTAATTTTTTATCGATCTCGTGAATCTCTCGTGCGCTTTCGCGAGTTAATTGCTGAGGATGAAAGTGACGATCTGGAAGAAACCTTTTTACGCCAAGACTGCCTATTTACACTCTTTGAATCTAATGAGTCGCTATCTGAGGCTGAAATTCGGACTATTAGCAATCAAGGCTGGGTAATTAATGGTGATAATATTCATCCAATTTTTGGAATTTTACATCCGCTTGAAGGTGGCAGACCGTTTTTGTATGAAGAAGAGGCGATCGCTCTAACTGTGGCAATCCAAAGCCTAAATTTGTTTGTGGCAAGCCATCAAGCCCAACTAGAAAGTGGCGAGTACCAAGTCATTAAAGGCACTTATAAAATTAAGCCCCCGACCGAGACACCAAGTAAAGAAATTAAGGTCGTAGTCAAAACTGTGCCCGATTTGGAAGAAGAAATTCAACAGATTGTGGATGATGAAGAAATTGAAACTGCAATTCATCAAGATCTACTCCCTGATAATACAATTATTAAACTTTTAGGAATTTCATGGGAAGGGGTGGAACTATGGCGCGAATATACTCCTACTCCCAATCGCCATTTTGCCCTTAAACCGTTTCCGCAAACTGGAGATGCTTTCTCAGTATTGTTATTGCAAACCTCTCGTCCTAAAGCAGTCGAATTAATTCAAGAGATTAAAGACTTGGGACACATCAAAGCCGTTTGTTTTAATCCTGTTGAAGATTTCGGCGATCGCTCGGAATTAGGGCTTTTAGTTATGGGGAATGAAGAGCTACATTTATTTGGAGAGTTTAGCGCAGACGATCATCCTCCCGATATTCAAATGCGGCAAAGATGGCTACAACGCTGTAAAAGCACGCAGGGGATTTGTGGTGTGGTGATTGCGATGGGCTTATCGGGTGCCACTAAGGGAAAACCTAACCCCACTCATATTCTTGCCTATTACGAAGTGCCATTGATCGATTCTGGAGAATTGGGATTGGGTGTGCTTAAAAACAAAAATTTTGATATCGATATAGATTTTTAGATATAGATTTTTAGATATAGATTTTCGGATTTCAAGCTAGAAATTTCCAGACGCAAAATCTGGAGATTCTAGAACCAAGGAAGATTCTCAACCTCAAGATTCTAAAATATGAAGAAAGCTAATGCCCAGATATCAACAAACGATCGCCAAAACTTTTAGCCTCAAAGGTGTGGGTTTGCACAGTGGTGAAATCGCCACAGTCACGATCCAGCCTGCTGAAATTAATATGGGCAGGTATTTTGCAATCGATGATTGTTTTATTCCCGCCCATTGGCAATCGGTAGCATCTACACTTTTATCTACAGAGTTACGAGATCCAAATAATAAAAATAATAAGACGGTACGCACCGTAGAACATCTTTTAGCTGCCCTAACCAGCATGGGGATCGATAACGCTCGCATTGAAATTGATCGCAGTGAATTACCAATTTTAGATGGTTCGGCTTTACCTTGGGTCGAGGCGATCGCAAAAGTCGGAATAAAGTCTCAATCATCTCTAACTGCAGAAATGGTTGAGGACTTGAAATTGCTTCCTGCAAATGTTTCCGTAAATAAAGGAGATAGTTTTATCGTAGCAGTACCCAGCGATCGCCTGCGATTTACCTATGGCATTGAATTTCCGACTGAAGCGATCGCCCAGCAGTGGTTTAGTTGGCTGCCAAATATAGAAAATTTTGGCATAGAATTTACCCGAGAAATTGCCCCCGCCCGAACTTTTACGATGGCGAAAGAAGTGGAATATATGCGATCGCAAGGATTAATTAAAGGTGGTAGCTTAGAAAATGCGATCGTTTGCGATCAGTACAAATGGCTTAATCCTCCCTTGCGATTTGAGAACGAACCCTGTCGGCATAAACTTTTAGACTTGATCGGTGATTTGAGTTTGCTAGGATGGCTACCACAAGCACACATTATTGCATTCAAAGCCAGTCATAGTCTGCACGTCCAGTTTGCGCGATCGCTTCATAATTCTATTTATCCAGATATTTCACTAGATCTTTTTCACTAGATCTTTTTTAAAAAGAGTAAATAAGAGTAAATCAATGGAATCTGAATTAAAGTCTGAATTATCAGTTATCCCTTCTTTATCCGAAGATTCACGCTTAGATAATTCAATCTCAGAAAATACCGTAGAAAATTTAGTGAAAGGTCTATCAGCCGCCGAAGTAGCTCAACGCATAGCCAGTGGAGATGTGAATGTAGTCGTATTTCGTTCTACACGAACCTATAAAGAGATATTTAAGGAGAATATTTTTACTCTGTTTCATATTTCTTTTGGCATCATTTTGGTAATGTTGGCACTTTTGGGACAGTGGATGGATGCTTTGTTTTCAGGGGTAACTATTCTCAGCAACATAGTGGTGGGGGTATTTCAAGAAGTCAAAGCGAAGCGATCGCTGGATAAGTTGGCTCTGCTTTCGGTACAACAGGTGACAGTGAGAAGAGATGGAGTTGCTTTAATTGTGGCATTAGGCGAAGTAGTTAGAGATGATGTAATTGAGATTAAACCCGGCGATCGCGCGTCTGTAGACGGAGAAGTAATTGATTCTGCTGCTTTAGAAATGGATGAATCTTTATTGACAGGGGAATCGGATTTAGTACCCAAACAAATAGGAGATACAGTGCTTTCGGGTTCGTTTTGCGTGGCAGGAAGTGGATTATTTCGCGCAGTAAAAATTGGCAATGAAAGCTATGCCGCCCAAATATCTCAGACATCTAGGGTTTACAAGCGATCGCTCACGCCATTGCAAAAGAAAATCAATACCGTCGTTGAGATATTCGTTTTTGCCTTAGTAGTGGCAGGATTTTTGCATCTCATTGCCAGTATTAATAGCGGTAGAACCCCTGTAGACACGCTCAGATATGCGGCTGTAATTATTAATAGTTTCGTTCCCGCAGGTTTGGTGCTTTCCATTAGCGTGGCTTTGGCACTGGGAGCAGTGGAGATTAGCAAGAAAAAGACCCTAATTCAAAAAATTAATGCTGTCGATTCCATGAATAGCGTGCGAATTCTTTGTACCGATAAAACTGGAACTTTAACCAAAAATCAGCTTGTAGTTCAAGATCTTATTCCCCTTGAAGGTTACGATTTCAAGAATCTTAAGGAATTGATTACGTTGTATGCAACCCTGCTGACCAGTCATAACAGTAGTGCTAAGGCGATGGCGATGTTTGTCGGTATCTCCCAGCCTAATCCCCAG
>CAZLKI010000205.1:0-1447 GCA_964560035.1 uncultured Synechococcus sp. | reverse complement strand
CTAATCACTCGAAAACTATTCTTAATTTTAATTTTAGGCGCATCAATGAAGTTCCTTTTAGTTCGCTGCGTAAATGGGGTTCTGTCACTGTAGAAAGTCAGGAAAGAGAAGATGAATTGGCTAATATTAAGGAAATTATTATTGGTTCTCCTGAAATTCTCTTAACTAATCCTCAAGCAAAGATAAAAGCTCAAGAATATGCCCGTCAAGGTATTCGGGTTTTAGCCGTAGTTACAAGTAATCAAGTTAAAGTTACAAAAAAAGTTCAAAGCGAACCAGAATTATCAAAAGTTAACTTATCCTCAGTAAAGCCAGAACTAAAAAAGCCAGAACCAGTAAAGCCAGAAATTAAATTACCAGTATTAAGAGAAGACTGTGGTTTAGTTCTCCTTTATGATGAATTACGTCCCGATGTTGTAGAGACGATCGCTTCACTTCAAGCAAAAGGCATAGAAATTAAAGTAATCTCTGGTGATAGTGCCGATACTGTCGCAGCGATCGCCTCCCAAGCAGGAATAAATGTAACTCCTGAAACGATGTTTACCCAGTTTGATTTAGATAAATTAAGTCTAGGAAATTTTAGCCGTGCCGCGATCGAAGGTAGAGTCTTTGGGCGAATTACCCCCGAAACCAAGCGCAATCTAATTAAAGCGATGGTCAAAAGTGGTGGTTATGTGGCAATGGTCGGCGATGGGGTAAATGATGTTCCTGCATTTAAAGAAGCACAATTGGCGATCGCGATGAATGATGGAGCTCAAATTAGTAAGGATGTGGCGGATATAATTTTGCTAGACAATTCTCTTGCGACTCTACCCCAAGCCTTTCAAGCAGGAGATGATATCAAACAGAAAATTCTGGCTTCGGCTTTGCTCTATCTCACTAAAAATATCATGGTCATTTTTACGATTTCTTTTGTGGGATTCGTGCAACTTCCTTTTCCGATCGAGCCGCGCCAGCTTACAGTTCTCACCTTCTTTTTAGTCAGCGTACCGACAATTTTAATTTCTGTAGGTATTCTCAAAGTCAAAAGAATTAATAACTTTCTTAAGGATGTCTTGGGATACAGTCTGTTGACGGGTTTAATTGGGGCGATCGCCATGACTTTGGGTTATATGTTGGCATACTTTGGCGGTTTGGGCTTGCTTAATATCGATGCTTCGATCTCACCCGAAAACTTCCGAGAAATAGGGCGCGGACAGGCTCAGGCGGTATCAATTACGATCGGCGTGATTTATAGTTTATTAGTATTTTGGGATGCCTGTCGGATCTCGGTTTGGCGACCCCGTACTTTGCTGAGATTTACTTTTCCTGTAAATTTAGGTTTGGTTTTACTCCTTACTTCAATTACGCTGATTATGACAATGCCCCAATTATTTCAAATTGCGCTTCCCGATCGCCTTGGATGGTCGTTAATTCTATTTTTACCTTTTACTGCCAACTATCTCCT
>CAZLKI010000204.1:0-5691 GCA_964560035.1 uncultured Synechococcus sp. | reverse complement strand
ATCCCTCTTGAAAGGTATCTTATTTAAATCCAAGTCCCTTAGATGAAATTCCAGATGGTTGGGTTTGTCCAGATCCAGAAATCTCTGATATAAACTTACCTCTAGTTCCTGCCTAGACCTGACAAAATATCAAATCATTTGAGAATGCTTGTTATTAAGTAGAATAGCGACGTTTTTAGCTTCAATTCGTCGTTTATATCTGCATTAAGTAAGCCCTAACCCTGATTGTGAATGACTATCTGAAATCTTGGGGAAATTACTAAAGGTATTACAAGGCTCTTAATTTATACTGAGGGAAAAGTACCTAGCCAGCCATGACCAATTTTTCCCCCGCCCAAATTAAAGCCGAAGGATTAACCGCAAACGAATACCAAATGATCTGCGATCGCCTCAACCGAGAACCCAACAGGGCGGAACTGGGAATGTTTGGGGTGATGTGGTCAGAGCATTGCTGCTATAAAAATTCTCGTCCATTACTCAAGCAGTTTCCCACCACAGGCGATCGCATTCTAGTTGGACCGGGTGAAAATGCAGGTGTAGTCAAGATTACCGATGATATTGCCGTTTGTTTCAAAATTGAAAGCCATAATCGACCTTCAGCGATCGAACCCTATCAAGGCGCAACAACTGGCGTAGGTGGAATCCTTAGAGATATCTTTACGATGGGAGCCAGACCTGTGGCTATTCTCAACTCCTTAAGATTTGGGGAGCTTAGCGATCCGTGGGTACGCAGTCGAGTTAGGGGTATTGTCAGTGGCATTGCGGGCTATGGTAACTGTACGGGGGTTCCGACTATTGGCGGTGAGGTATATTTCGATCGGGCATATAATCGTAATCCTTTAGTAAATGCGATGGCGATCGGAATTCTGGAAACCAAAGAAATCGTCAAGTCGGGAGCGATGGGTATTGGCAATCCCGTGCTATATGTTGGCTCCACTACGGGCAGAGATGGAATCAAAGGAGCGAGTTTTGCTAGTGCCGAACTCAGTGCTAAATCTCAAAGCGATCGCCCTGCAGTGCAAGTAGGAGATCCATTTTTAGGAAAATTACTAATTGAGGCTTGTTTAGAGGCATTCAAAACGGGGGCAGTAGTAGCAGCACAGGATATGGGGGCAGCAGGTTTAACCTGTTCCACTTCGGAAATGGCAGCAAAAGGTGGAGTCGGCGTAATCTTAGATTTGGATAAAGTTCCAGCCCGAGAACAGGGTATGAGTGCGTATGAATATCTATTATCCGAGTCTCAAGAACGGATGCTATTTGTCGCCCAAAAGGGAAGAGAAGCAGAATTAATTGCCATCTTTGAGCGGTGGGGACTTCATGCTGTAGTTGCAGGGGAAGTGATAGAAGAACAGATTGTGAGAATTTTACATAAAGGAGAAGTGGTAGTCGAGCTTCCCGCCTCAGCCCTTGCAGATAATACTCCTCTCTATCATCGAGAGTTAGCTGATACTCCTGAATATGCGAAACAAGCTTGGCAGTGGCAGGAATCATCTGAATTATCAATTCTTAATCCTAGTGAGATTTTATTAAAGCTTTTGGGAAGTCCCGCGATCGCTTCTAAAGCATGGATTTATCGCCAATACGATCATCAAGTCCAAAATAATACGGTTCTGCTTCCCGGTCATGGAGATGCGGCGGTAATTCGGTTGAGATCGCAGGATTTTGGCGTAGGAGAGATTAATTTAACGGAAGAATTATCATCGATCGGATTAGCAGCAACGGTAGATTGTAATGCCAGATATGTCTATCTCGATCCCTACGAGGGCGCAAAGTTAGCAGTAGCCGAAGCTGCTAGAAATCTTTCCTGTGTGGGCGCGGAGCCTTTGGCAGTTACGGATAATTTAAATTTTGGTAGCCCCGAAACCGCGATCGGTTATTGGCAGTTGCATGAAGCCTGTCGGGGAATTGCCGAAGCTTGTCGAGAGTTATCTACTCCTGTTACGGGCGGCAACGTATCTCTCTATAATGAAACGATCGATTCAGAAGGAAGATCTCAACCAATTTATCCCACGCCTGTAATTGGTATGATTGGCTTAGTTAGTGATATCTCTAAAACTTGCGGTCAAGGTTGGCAAAATATTGGGGATGTAATTTATCTCATGGGTAGCGATCGCACTACTTTAGGCGCATCCGAATATTTAGCGATAATTGAGAATCGAGTTACAGGTAGACCTCAAGCCCTAGATTACGATTTGGAAATAAAAGTTCAAGAAGTTTGCAGGTATGGAATCACTCAAGGTTGGATTAAATCTGCCCATGATTGCAGCGAAGGGGGTTTGGCAGTGGCGATCGCTGAATCTTGCATTACTTCTAAACTCTCGGCTCATATTAATCTGCAAAATGCTTTAACTATAGAAAATTTATTATTTGGGGAAGGAGCTAGTCGGATTGTGGTATCCCTATCGGAGAGCGATCGCCCTGCATGGGAAGAATATTTACAGTTAGAACTAATAGATAATTATTGGGAACTGGGAATTGTTAAAAGTGCTGAAGATAATCTGGAAATAGCAGTTAACGATCGAGTATTAATTAGCTTACCTCTATCTGAACTGGCACATCCCTATAACAACGCTATTTCTCAATGGTTTGTTTAAGTTTTAAGTTAATAAGCTCACAGCATTTAGAACAGCACTGAGAAAAGATACAATAACTAAATAAATTACCTCATAGATAGCCAATCAAAAAATATTATGGAACTTAAAAAAGGGGCAATGGTGACTGTTATTCGGGAAAAATTAGAGGGGAGTTTAGAAGCACAAGGTAACGATCCGCGTTGGTCTAGTTATGTATTTGAAACAAAGGGCGAAATTGTAGAACTGCGTGGGGACTACGTGCAGGTTAAGTTTGCCGCAGTACCTACACCTCCAATTTGGTTGAGTAAAGATCAGATTCAAGCAGCTTAAATTAATTAGGCATTTTCAAGTTCGAGGAATACACCCATTTTACGGAACTTTTGGTATCTGCGTTCTTGGCGATCGCTTTTAGTCATGGCATTCAATTTTTCGAGGTTATTAATAATTGCCGACTTTAAAGTTTGGGCAGTTTGGATTGGAGATCTATGCGCGCCGCCATCGGGTTCGGATAGAACTTCGTCTACAATCCCTAATTCCTTAAGATCAAAAGCGGTAATCCTTAATGCTTCTGCTGCCTTATTTGCTTTAGCTGCATCCTTCCATAAAATTGCCGCACAACCTTCGGGCGAAATTACTGAATATACCGAATTTTCAAACATCATAATATGATCGCCCACGCCAATTCCCAAGGCACCGCCCGATCCGCCTTCACCGATTACAGTGCAAATAATTGGCACCTCAAAGTTAAACATTTCCCGTAAATTTACGGCGATCGCCTCTCCTTGTCCTTGCTCTTCTGCCGAAATCCCCGGATATGCGCCCGGTGTATCAATAAAAGTAATAATGGGCAGACTAAAGCGATTGGCATATTCCATTAACCTCAAAGCTTTGCGATAGCCACCCGGTGATGCCATGCCAAAATTACGCGCGACATTATCTTTTGTATCTCGACCCTTTTGATGTCCTAAAATTACGCAACCCTGACCGTTTAACTTAGCAAGTCCTCCTACCAAAGCAGGATCGTCATTACCGCGGCGATCGCCATGCAGTTCGATCCATTCATCGGTAATTGCTTGGACGTAATCTAAAGTACTAGGTCGGCGCGGATGTCGGGCAATTTGAATTCTTTGGATCGGCGTTAAGGTTGTAAATATTTCACGGCGTAATTGGTCAGCCCGCAATTCTAGTTGCTTAATTTGGTCGCTAACATCTACCCCATTCTCTTTAGCAAGATTACGAATTTGCTCGATGCGGTTTTCTAGCTCGATGATGGGCTTCTCAAAGTCAAGGAGAATGAGGCGATCGGACATCTTTGTTTCTAATTATTTCTTTAATTATTTTGAGATTGTGTTGACGCAGCTTGTTAACGCGGTTTTAGAGTAAAAGTTAAACCTTGTTCGTAATTTTATCTTAGTCTGCGATCGGTTGGCGTTTGCAGTAAAGAATCAACAACACAAATAATAGCGTGCCAAACACATATTTAAGGATATCGGGAATGGCGGGATTGGGAGAAATAAAACCCTCGATCGCCCCTGCCACCAATAACATTGGAATAATGCCATAGACCAACTGCGCCGCCAGCGATCCATAAATTCTCAAAGCATCAATCCGCCGATACGCCCCCGGAAATAGTAAAGCCCTGGCAATTAATAAACCTGCTCCACCTGCCATAAAAATTGCGGGTAACTCCAATGCGCCGTGGGGAAAAACAAATGCCCAAAACGGAAACGCCAAACTATTTTGCCCAACTAAAACCGCGATCGCCCCAATCAGCAAGCCATTATAAAATAAGGCATAAAAAGTAAACGCTCCACCCGTAATTCCGCCCGCGATCACATTAAAAGAAACCCTCATATTGTTAACCATAATTCCACTCGAAGCCATCGGCTGATTGCCCAAAATTGCCCCCATCCAGAGCTCACCGCGATCGCGGACTTTTACAATCAAAGCCTCTGGCACCACTAAAGCCATAAATCTCGAATCTTGCCACGCAAACCACCACGCCATCATCGCCCCCAGCAAAAATATGCCAAATGCCAAGCCAATATAACCCTTAGTTTGCTGAATTACTTGCGGTAGTCTATACAGATAAAAATCAATAATTGCCCGTTTGTCCTTGCGGCGATCGCCTTGGTAAATCTGGTTATAGCCCCGTGCCGTTAAGCTTTGCAAGTCCTGAACTAAACTATTGCCCACATTATGCGCCCTAGCCCTTGCCAAGTCTGCCGAAACCGAACGATATAAGCTTGCCAAATTCCCAATCTCATTTGCCTTTAGAGATTTTAATCCTTGCTTTTCGATCTGCTGTAATAACCCATCCAGTTGCTTCCAGTTAGGCTCCCGTCTCGCAATCCAGCGTTGTATATTCATGAAGTTTCTTTGAAGTTTCTTTGAAAAATTGCGTTGAATTAAATTGAGTTTTAATTGCTTGGCGGAAATTAAGTGAAACTAAATAACCACACGAAGTAACCACTAAATCACTTAATATTAATCTTAACTACCACCACTACGAACAAATGACCAGCAAACCCCTTGGACTTCTGACAATTGGCAATGTAGTTAATGCCTCCCTGAGACTTTATAGTTCTAATTTTTGGCGATACTTTCGTCTGTCAATATTCGCTCACCTGTGGCTTTTTATCCCAATTTATGGCTGGGCAAGATACTTTTACGAAGCAGGATTGATTTCTCGTCTTTGTTTTGGTGAATTAATGGGGCAGCCTGAGTCTAATACCGAAGCTCGTACTCAAATTAGTGAGAAGTTTTGGTCGTTTATCATACTGGCGATAAGTATTGGCATTCGCATATTTTTGGTTTATTTGGGTTTTTATGCCCTAATTTTGGCAGTTGTGTTTTCAGGCATAGCATTTTCATCTAATGCAGGAATATTAGCGGGTATAATTATTGGCTTATTAATCGTTGTTGGTTTTTTTGGCACACTGTTTCTAATTATTCGCTTGGTTTCGCGCTGGTTTGTGGCTGAGATGCCTTTGGCTGTAGAAACTGGGTTTAATATTGGTCGCAGTATGCATAGAAGTTGGCAACTTACGGAAAGTTCGGTTAATCGCATTCAAGGGATTGTGCTCGTAGCTTTTTTGGTGACAATTCCAATTCAAGG
>CAZLKI010000203.1:0-5775 GCA_964560035.1 uncultured Synechococcus sp. | reverse complement strand
AGTTAGTATTTGTTTGCAATAGTGTGAGGAATTAAACAAATGAAAAATGGATGCAAGCTAGTTTTAGTTATTTTGCCTTGGTTGATCGGTGGAATTACCCAACAGTCCGCTTTTGCTGAAAGCATTAGTAATGCCGAAGAAATCTCACTAGACCAATCTCTTAAATCATTAACTAATATTACAGATAGCCCCAATCCTAGCTCTGATATAGCAGTTATTGAGACTTCAAAAAATGTAACTAACTCAATCCTAATATCACCAGCAAATCAAAAACTCAATTCAAGTAATAAACTCTCTAATTTACCTCAAAACCTTGCCAATAGTTCAAACAGTCAAGCATCAGTGCCAGTTGAAAGCTTAAAGATTTCTAGTAAAGCCTCCGATCTGGAAAGTACTTTTGAAGGTAGCCAACGCATTTCCCAAAGCCCTGAGCCAGCAAAAGATCTTAGCAACATTCCAGTATCTCCACAACTCACCGAGCCAGAACCTACCTTTGGCAGTAGTTTTACTATACTCCCTCAAATTAGTACATTAGGTTTGGGTTTAGGTTTGGCAACTCCGATTAATGGCAACCTTGTCGCTAGAGTTGGTATAAATGCCGCAGCGTTCGGTCTTTCTTTAGACTCAGATGGAATTAATTATAAAGGAAATATTAATTTATTTAGTGTGTCGGGGTTAGTTGATTATTATCCTTTCGGTAATAACAGCTTCTTTGCCCTTACAGGTGGAGCCATGTACTACAATAATCGTGTTGGGGGCGAGGCTACTACTGGAGTGGTAACAGTCGGTAATACTCAATACGATCTGACTGGAAGTAGCCTTAATGGTAGGTTTAGTTACTCCAGCAACTTTGCCCCCTATCTTGGTATAACCTTGGGCGGCACCACTGGTTCTAAAGGTGGTTTAGGATTTTTTGCTAACTTGGGAGTTCTATTTACAGGACAGCCCACCGCAGATATTAACGCAAGCGGAACAATCACAACGATCCCTAGTTTCCAAGCTGATTTACAACGAGAGGTTCAGAGTGTACGTGATGAAATCAATAATAATTTCCCTGGCATATATCCTGTGTTATCTCTCGGCTTAACTTATCAGTTTTAGGCTAATCGAAATCCATAACCCTAATCTAAATGTTTAAAACCATGCGACTCATAAGTCCAAATTCTGCTAGTGCTCTTGCCTGTGGAGCTTCAATATTTCTTAGTTTAGCTAGTATTTGTCAAGCCGAAACCTTGAAGATTACTTCAGCCGATCGAAACTCAACTAAAGCAAGTTCTTCCAAAGAATCCGAATTAATTCAGACAATTATTCGCACAAGTCAAGAATTTAAGCCTGTCTCTCAGTTTAGAGATGTCCAGCCGACGGATTGGGCTTACATGGCTATTCAATCTATTACCCAAAAATATGGCTGTATTAGTGGCTTTCCTGATAATACCTTCCGTGGACAAGAGGCAATTACTCGCTTTCAATTTGCATCGGGATTAAATGTCTGTCTTGACAAGATCTCTGTACTCTTAACTAATGGCTTTGCGGATAAAGTTAATAAATCAGACCTGAACGATCTGAATAAACTTCAAGATGACTTTGCCCCCGAACTAGTAGTGATTAAGGGGCGGGTCGATGCCCTAGAAGCAAAAACAGCAACCCTTGAAGCTCAACAGTTTTCCACAACTACTAAACTTTATGGACAAGCAATTTTAGGTATCCAAGGCAGAGTTGGGAGTACTTCTAGGTTTGGGGCAAACCCAGTAATTGATGCTGGCGATCCTGCGACTAATATTACCTTTGGGCAACAGGTTCAACTCAGCTTAGTTACACAATTTCCAGATCGCAGTATTTTGTTGACTGGGCTTCAAGTAGGTAATCTAAGTACTGATGCCCCGTTTACTAGCTTCTTTGCCCTTAACAATAGTTTCACACGTCTCGGCTACGAGGGCAATACTGGCAATACCCTTACTCTTTCCGATTTAACCTATCGGTTTCTAGCATCTGATAAACTAGCGATCGTGGTTGGGGCGAAGGGCATAAGTGCAGTTAATATTTTTAGAGGTCCCAACCGAGTCGAAAGTGCTGGACAGGGACCAGTATCCGTGTTTGCCCAACGCAATCCGATCATTGGTTTTAATTCTGGTGATGCAGGTATAGGGTTTGACTGGCAGTTTAATAAAAGATTTAGTCTCCAAGCTGTTTATTCTGCAAGTAATGCCAACGATCCAAATACTGGTTTATTTGGAGGGCAATTCTCGACGGGTATCCAACTGGCGGCTAATCCCAGCGACAACCTCGACATAACTTTTTACTACCTTAATTCATATACCAATAATGGAGCTTTGAATAGTCCTGCTGGTGATAACTTTATCGGCGCAACAGCATCATTCCCACCCGGAAATGAATCTAAGTTCAGTACCAATGCTTTTGGTAGTACTATTTCTTGGGCATTGTCTCGGAAATTTACCCTTGGCGGTTGGATCGGCTTTACTACCTCTGCTATTCAAAATAGTGACTTTTCAGGAACGGTTGAAACCTTAAACTGGATGACATTTAGTAATTTCATTGACCTATTTAAAGAAGGAGATGTCCTAGGTTTATATGTGGGGCAGCCACCCAAGATCGTTAGTAGCAACCTAAGTGGCAATATCAATTTCCCTAGTTTGGTTAGTGGTGGCATTGGAGGCGAAGGAGGACAAAAAGGTACAACTACCCATATTGAAGCTTTCTACCGTTTCCCCCTTTCTCGCAATATTACAGTCACTCCCGGCGTGGTTGTCATCCTCAACCCAGGCAATAATCCCAATAGCGACACGATTACAATCGGAGTCTTGCGTACTACTCTCACATTCTAAATTTAGTTATCCATAGAATAAAAACTCTAATTATGAAAAACCAACTTAATGGATTACTAGGGCTGCTAGGAACCACTACTTTCCTGTTCACAGCAACTCCCGTCTTCGCTCAGACTACTAATGTCCCCTTTATTGGCGGTAGAATCAATTTCACAGCAGATAATACAGGTATTCTGACCTTCAATGATGTTACTGGAGTTACCCCGTTGGGTACGGCTGTTTTTACAGGTGGCAGCAATATAACCTTCAGAAATAATACTCAAAACACTGGTAATGCAATAACTGGTGTTGTAGGTGATGATGTATCATTTGTGGGTACTACAAACGGATCGTTTAGCGTAACTAGTAACGGTGGTTCATCATTCACATTTACTAATGCACCTGCCACAACTATAGGAAAAATCCTAACTATCACCCCCCCTGGTATAAGCAGGACATTAGATACCAGCATTACTGGAGGTAGTATTGCCCTTCCCACATCTCAGCTAAATCTTGTTCCTACTTCTGGTGCGACTAATATCCCATTTATTGGCGGTAATCTTGATATCGATGTTTCTAACTCTGGCGGTATTACCTTTAAAAGTGCCTCTGCCCTTACACCACTTGGAAACATTAGTTTTAATAGTTTTAGTGCTAACCAATTTAGAAACCTGACTACTAATACGATAAATAGTGTAACTGCCTCTGCAACAGGAAATCTTATTTCTCTTACGGGAATTTCTAGCGGTACCTTTGCTCCGACAGGTACTCCAACAGCTAACGGATTTAGTACTGCGCCTACAACTATTTTCGGTACAATTAAAACATTAAATCTTATTACTTCAGGTACTAACTTAACAAGTACGATTGACTCTGGTATAATTCAACTTCCTAATGCTGTGATCGGCAGATCTGAGGTCGAAGGCTTCAAGGTTTTGAGTGGCGGTATCGAGGTCACAACCGACAATGCTTTTAAAACTATTAATGTGAAGTTTAATAATCTTGTAACTTCAGGAGGTGTGATTAATATCACTCAAGTCAATTTTTCAACAATATTAGCTGAAGCTTTAAGTTACAAGATTCAACCCGGTGAGTTCACTCCCTACATTCCGCCTTCAAGTGCAAATGCCGTACAATTTAAGCCCATCTCAATTGGTGGACTTATCTCAGGTAATTTTAACTATATATATGGCGTTAACGGTATCCAAACCATAAATAGCATTAATGTTGCCAACGCAACTTATGCGATTGAAGGCATAATTAACATTAGTAGTGAGAGCCGAATTGATATAGTTGTTAGGAGTGGCAGCATATTTTTCCCTGTGACTGATATCAGAAATACAGAAAGAGTAGCTACTGAGCAGGTTCAGAAACAGCAAGCCAGTGAAGCAATTCAAAATACAAGAACAGAAACCGAAGCAGGTGTAGTTACTACTACTGTTAATACACCTAGTCCGTCTGCGGTTGCCACTAGCACTGTCCATCCTGATGTCAATAACAGAAATCCGATTGATGTCAAAGCCGATCAGTCAAGAGTAAACAGTGCAACTCTATTAAGTCAAAGCCGTACATCCGATGCATTTGCTTCTATAGAAGGCAGCCTAGGTTCGCAATTATCATCATTCACGGGCAGAAATTCTACATCTCCTAGTCTCAGCCTTAATCAGTCTTTGGAAGAAATGACAAGATGGTCAGGGATTTCAAGTAGCCCTACAGCTGCCGTTTATCCTGTAATTTTGAAAGATAGATTGGAAATTTTAGTTCTTTTACCAGAGATTGTTGCTTCTGCATCTCGTAAAGCTTCACCTGCTAGAAGTTTTCGGACTAGTGTGCCAGTGCCGCAGGAGGCTTTATCAGGTTTGATTGAGAAGTTTCGTGACAACCTGCAAGACCCTTCATCTTCAGATTACTTAAAAGAAGCAAGGGTACTTTACGATATCTTGATCAGACCAATCGAGGCGGAACTGCAAACATCTGGTATTTCCACTTTAGTGTTTGCCATGGATGGGGATTTGAGGTCTATTCCTGTGGCGGCATTATACGATGGCGAGAAATTCTTAGTGCAGAAATATGCCTCTGCTACTGTGCCTTCATTGCAATTGGCTAATGTTAGTAGTCGTAAACGGAATACGGATGTCAGTATTTTGGCTGTGGGGCTAACTGATTCTGTGCAAGGATTTTCGGCACTTCCTAATGTCAAAACTGAAGTTGATATAATTGGTTCCAAGATTTTATCTGGTACTAGTTTTTTTAATCAGGACTTTACGGTCGATAATATCCAAGCTCAACGCCGCAAACAACCCTATAACATCATTCATCTCGCTACCCATGCGCAGTTTGATCTCGATAATGCTAATGATTCCTTTATATTATTTTGGGACCAAAAAGTTCGGACTAATCAACTTCCAAAGCTGGACTTAAGTAATATTGAATTACTTACCCTTAGTGCTTGTGAAACTGCGGTGGGTAATAATCTGGGGCTAAGTGGATCGGCTATTAGTGCGGGGGTAAAGACTGTTTTAGCTTCGTTATGGTCGGTGAGTGATGCTGGTACTGCTCCATTAATGATAAAGTTTTATTCTAACTATGTTGATGCTCCTAGTAAGGCGATCGCTCTCCAGAAAGCGCAATTAGCTTTAATTGATGGGAGTGTCAAAATTGAAAATAATGTTATAAAAGGAATTCCAAACATTGGAGATATTGCTACAGGAAATCTTAGTCAAAAAATTGACCTCAAACATCCTTTCTTTTGGTCACCTTTTATCCTAGTAGGAAACTGGCTCTAACTAAATGCCACAAAAAAAGAGGGTAGTCATCTCCTACTCTCTTTTTTTAATAATATAAGGGACGAGGGGACAAATAAAATACCAGTTATTATAGAGAATGTAGATAGCAAAACCAAAGTCAAAATTGGGAATCTGAGTCGGAATGGTAAATCTCGTAGTCTGGAAGC
>CAZLKI010000202.1:3609-5816 GCA_964560035.1 uncultured Synechococcus sp. | reverse complement strand
TTACAATCTTGAAATCCTTAAAAATACGCCGATCTATCCCCTTATTTGCGATCTAATTAAATCTGAAACCAAGCGATCGCTCAGTAGCCTGTCGATATTTTTAGGAGTTAACGAAGAAGACTTTCCGCTCCAAATTATTAGTTCAAAATTACAGGAACTCTCTGAGATTTACACCGAATCAGGTAGACCCGTCCAAGTATTTGCTGGTAACTGGTTTAATCAAAGTGATTATTCTCAATCTAATCGCGAAGAACCCAGCCATGAAGATTTTGCAGAACGGATATCGCAGATAATCGCTTCTTTATTCGTAGCTTTAAATACTGAATCAGTCTTGATTTTGGATATCTATCCCAACTACAATCACCAAAGTTTAGATATTTATGCAGGCTATTGGCAGAAAAACTGGCAGACTTATACTTCTAGCCATCAGCATTTAAGTTTTGAGGAAACAAGCGAGGAGACAAGCGCAGCGATAGATGCAGAAATAAGTATTACAGACCACAATCAAGCCGATTCTCCAGATCCTGATTCTCCAGATATAGATCGACAAGATCGATCTTGGTCAATGTTTCGAGAATATTGGTTGGAGTTAATCCCTTGCTGGGTAGAAATTTTTGTGGCTCTGCAACTCGATCGCCACTACCTAAAATTATCTACAGAATTAATGAGAGAGATATCTGGAGAATCCACGCTATCGCCATTACTGCCAAAACTTTTAAGCAATTTTCTCGGTGATTATTTTCCCAGTAATTCCGAACCTAATTCCACAGATGTAGATACTAAAATTGAAGATGTAGACACTAAAATTGAAGATATAGAAAAGCTCTTAGCTCAGCATTATCAAAATCTCTACCAAAATCCAGATCGAGCGATCGAACAAAGTATTGAACTAAATATCAAGCTAAATGAAGAGCAAGGAAATTTAGAAATAACTCACAATCAAGAGATCCAAAATCAAAATATTCATCACCTCGATCTGGCTGAAAGCTTAGAGTACTTCCAAGATAAATCTTTAGCTAAGTCTGAAATTATACATTTTATGGAAAACTGGCTTAGATATCGAAATATCGAATTTAACTTAAATTCTGAAGTCAATGATTTAGTTAACCTAATTCAACCAGTTATGCAGCTAGATGACTGGTTATATATGAAGAAACTAAACACTTATTTTACGCACACAAATTTAGATTGCCGACTTACCTTAATGAATATTTTGTCTAAACAAGAATTTGAATTTACCATACTGAGAATGAATGCTCAAGGGCAAATCCGCCGCAGTCGCTCTAGTCGGGCTAAGTTTTTTTGTCAATCCCTAGACTTTAATATCAATAGCTCTAATCTACCAAATCCTAACTTAAAGCTCAATCTAGAGATGGTCTACGTTCCCAGTGGAATATTGCGGATGGGTTCGCCTCAAACTGAAGTGGGACACGAAACTAATGAAAGTCCGATGCATTGGGTGCCTATTTCCACCTTTTTTATGGGCAAGTTTCCGATTACTCAAGCTCAATGGACTATTGTGTCTATGTTACCAAGTGTAAACAAACCTCTAGAGCATAATCCCTCTGAATTTAAAGGTGATAATCGACCTGTAGAGAATGTATCGTGGCATGATGCTATGGAATTTTGCGATCGCCTCACGCTTAAAACAGGAATTCAGTATCGCTTACCTTCCGAGGCTGAGTGGGAATATGCCTGTCGGGCGGGAACTAAAAGTCCATTTCATTTTGGCGAAACTATGACTTCGGCGATCGCTAATTATGATGGTACTTATCCCTACGGATTTGGGGCTAAAGGCGAATATCGACAATCGACTACAGATGTGGGTAGTTTTGATTCTCCCAATGACTACGGACTCTATGATATGCACGGACAGGTTTTGGAGTGGTGTGAAGATGCTTGGCATGATAACTATAGAGATGCTCCCACGGATGGAAAATCTTGGCAAAATGCTAGTCAAAATTCTGAGGAAAACAGCGCACAAAATAGTGAAGGCGATCGCCCACTAGAAGATTATCGAGTGCTGAGAGGCGGGTCTTGGTTTAATGTTGCAGGAAGGTGTCGTTCTGCCAGCCGTCATCGCTACGGGTCTGATGTTTGGTTAAATCATGTGGGTTTTCGCGTAGCCTTGTCATCCTAACTTAATATAATATTACTTAACTTAACAAGAGTTCACAAAAACTGATGACCACAAAAACTAATGAATA
>CAZLKI010000202.1:0-3509 GCA_964560035.1 uncultured Synechococcus sp. | reverse complement strand
GAATAGTATTGATTGCAAAACTTGGATCGCCCAAGCTGAATATGCTAAAAAGCTCCGTCCTCTGCTGCCCGCCGCCGCATTTATTAATTTAGCGATTTTGGTTTTAGGCTGGGGAATTGCCAGCTATCTGGATCGATAGACTTGGTACTGCCTTGCCCCTAAGTTTGATTATGGAGAACAGCGTGATTGTCTTGTTATTTAGCACTCACGATCTACTCCATAATAGTGCGATGATAGTGCGATCGAAAATTTTGTATGGTTCTTGGATTTTAAGCATGAACCAGTAGAAACTGACCGTTGCCATTAATCTCGCCATCACAGCTAGCGAAGTTAGAAATAAACCAGATTAGGTAAAAACGCCAGATGCGACGGAACTTGGCAAAGTCCATACCATAGTCTAAATCCTTTGCATCTTCATAACTGTCGTCAAAGTTTTTTAGCCAATTTGCAAAAGTTGTCGAGTAATTAATACCGTTGAGGTACCAGCGATTGATCGTTTTGAAATCTTGATTACAGTTAGGAATTGCATCAAAATTCCAATAGCGTCCGTAGGGGAAAATATATTTGTGCGTGTAAACGCTAGAGATATTGTTGGGAGTACGAACCGTAATAATATGGATAAAAAACTTGCCATTCGGCTTTAGGAAAGAAGCCAGCTTCTTAAAAGCATAAGTGAGATTTCCTACATGACAAAAAACCCCAACGGAAAGAATCTTGTCGAACTTTTCTTCAAAGTGGGTATCGTTGAGATCGCCTTCCACTAATGTAAATCGACCTGAACTGAGGCTACTTTGAGGATCTTGCATCTTTTGACGCATATATTCACACTGCTCGTGACTCAGATTTAGTCCGGTAAATCTGACATTGGGAAACTTAGACATAATGTAGTTTGGCACGCAACCCCATCCACACCCAAAATCCAGAATACGATCGCCATCTTGAATATTCATCTTTTCGATCATGTCATCGATCATATGTGCTTGCGACTGCTCGAGACTGACCGCCCCCCTCTCCCAAAGTCCCATACTATACTTGGGATAGATTTGACCATCCCCTAACATACGATTTAGCATAGCTTGGGGCAGGTTATACTGAATACTCATCAACTCTTTAGAGCCTTCTGCTAAGCGATCGGTTTCTTGTAAAACCCAATCGTAAGGAGCAAGGAGTGAGGGAAAATGTTTAAAAAATATCGGCATACAGGTATCAAATAGCGATCGCAAAACTGAATCGGGAACCTCTAGTCCATTTATATACGATTCAGCTACAGCCATTTGGACAGCATTGACAACTTTGACGACTCCGCGAGTTGCTTGATAGGCTAAAGGAGTTTTGACATTAATATCACCAATCACTGGCATGTAGCGCTCGAAATCTCGACCAATAGATGTTGAAGTCATAGCATGAATTCCTAACAATTATTTGAGAATTTTCGAGAATATAGCATGCAAAAAACCAACTGCAAACTTTTTCAATATTTTTTAAAGATTGTTTGAATAACCCGCAATGAAAATTTACAAAAAAACCATGACTATCTCTGAATCTAAACCTTGGATCACTCAAGCAGAATATGCTAAAAAGCTTCGTCCTCTGCTGCCTGTAGAGGCATTTGTGCCAGATATCAATAAGTTTTGGATTTTGCTGATTAATTTAGCGATTTTGGTTTTAGGCTGGGGAATTGCCAGCTATCTTGATCGATGGAATTGGTATTATCTCTGGCTCTATTTACCCTTGAGCTTGGTAATGGGCAACAGCGTGATTGTGTTGCTGTTTAGCACTCACGATCTACTCCATAGTAGTGCGATCAAAAATGCCAACTTACGTTGGCTGATTAGTTTATTCGGCTTTACAATGGGGTGGATGCCACCTACGCTGTGGAAGGCAGTTCATAATCGCGAACATCATCGTAAAACTAACTCTTTTGACGATCCAGATCGCAATTATTTACACGAGCAACCTAATAGTTGGGGGAAAAGAGTTCAAGACCTGTTTGTCCCATCCTCAGAAGTGAATCCGGTGATGTTGGTAATTGGTATGGGTCATGCGTGGGGAGTATATACATTGCGAAATTTAACTTCTATACTCTTGTTTAATGACGGGTTGACTAAGTATCCTGCGGCAGCATTTACGGTAAGTAATAAAGAACGTAAGGCGATCGCCTTTGAGTTATTTTTAATGTTGTCAATACATTTTGGGATCTTCTTTTACTTGGGATTCGATCCGCTTAAGCTCTGTCTCAGCTACTTCTTACCGATCTGGATTGGTTATAGTGGCGTATTATTTTACATCTACACCAATCATATGCTTTGCCCGATGACTGATGTTAACGATCCGCTCATCAATAGCATTTCCCTGCGCGTACCAAAGATATTTGACCTGCTACATTTAAATTTTTCCTACCATACCGAGCATCATATATTCCCCGGTGTAAATTCTAATTATTACCCCATGATTCAGGCGTTGTTAATAGCTGAATATGGCGATCGCTTTAATTTATTAGATAGTGGAGAAGCTTGGCGGTTAATGTTACAAACTCCGAGACATTACAAAGATGAAAACACCTTTACGGACTGGTTTGGGCAAAAGTCGGTTACTTGCTACTCCTCCAATCAAGCCGAAGAAACTAAAAATCTAGAATTGTCTTAGGGAATTTTTGGCATAGGATCTCAACTTGACAATAATACTTTAGGAATATCCGACAAGCGATCGCCACAGAATACAATCTCGGTATAATGCTAATACACTAAGAAATCTCCTCTGAAGACCCAAAGTTATGCAAACAGGTTTGGTACGGGAAGTTAATATTCATGTAGCTTCCTACGAGACTGACTTTTTCGGATGGACGATACATCAGGCTCGAATGCTTCGTGAAAAAAACTGGCAAGCTTTGGATATTACAAATTTGATTGAGGAGATCGAATCCTTGGGAAGACAAGAAAGAAGGGAACTAGAAAACCGTTTGGGATTGCTTGTCGGTCATTTACTAAAGTGACAATATCAACCAGAAAAGCGGAGTCGAAGTTGGAAGATCGCAATACGCAGCCAAAGACAAGAGATCGCTAAACTATTAGTAGATAATCCCAGCTTGAAGCCATACCTTTTAGAAATACTATTACGATGTCATTCAATCGGCATTAACTTAGTTCTCAACGAAACTCCTTTAAAGCTTAAGGATTTACCTGTGGAATGTCCATATGTGATTATCCAAGTTCTCGACCTTAGCTTCCCTGATGGTATTGAGGATGATTTATAGGTAATAACATAACTAATAACCCTGCTACCGAGCATTCACAAGGTTTTAGTCTTCTATTTCTTTCACCGATTGATATAAACAGATGATAAGCTTAAAATCTGAATCAAAAGCATAAAGTTAGAATCTATTGAACATGGTAAGCAGTGATAGCCACCTTGCGATCACCCGAATATATTGCCTCTACCCCTGGATAGTTTGCATGAATGAACCAGATTTAGGACTTACGCAGCGTAAAAAGAAAACCTATATTTAAAGT
>CAZLKI010000201.1:2296-5827 GCA_964560035.1 uncultured Synechococcus sp. | reverse complement strand
TGCAAATAATTTATTAATACTTTTATCAGCAATTCGGATGCTTATAGATAAGCTTTACTGGTTTTATTGAAAGGGCGATCGATGCTCAAGATGTAACTCCTGTGTAGCGATTCTGCTGTTAAGCTGCATCCATGCGTACCGATATCATCCTAATATCAGATATTTTTAACCTTCCATTCTCTACTGTTTGAACTACTCGGTGAGCCAGTGGAGAATGGAGATAACTATAAAGTAAAGTCTATTACCTGTTAAGACATGTTCATTGTAATTATGTTAGACAGATTTGTATTAGTGCTTGATTTACTATAGGAAAAAAAGTTTTGCTGCAAACACCTAATATCTTCGGCTGTTCCTGATATAAAAACTGCTGATTTTCCAGTTTCCACTTCAACTGCATATTTTATTGCTCCAGCTTCAGAAATACCTAATTGTAGTAGAGCCTTCATCAGTTTTTTAGAAATATTAGAATCACTGTCACTGATAGTAATGCATTTCAGCCAATCCTTTGGTTGTCTAACTTTAAAAATGTCCTTCCAAATTAGGAAACCGTACATTGATTCATTTAACTCATTTGTGGTGTAATCATCGCCAATTACGGCAATTTTACGAACTGTAAAGCCTTCCTTTTGTAAGTTGGATACGGCTATTTCTGCATCTCGGTAGAAAAAGAAAGTACCAATATTTAAATAATTTTCTAAGTAATTTTCCGCAACCCGATCGCTATAAATAGAATTTGTTAACAAGTAATTGTTCATCTTAGTTCTCCTAATAATTCTATAAACTTACTTGGCGATCGCTGACTCTATGCCCGTTTTCTTGAAGAATTTTCTGAGTTTTAGTCATGTCTTCGGCAGTACCACTTACAACCAACAAAAACTTTCCCGCTTCAATATCGCTTTCATATCGGGAAGCATCTGCTTGGACAATACCCATATCCACTAAAACGGTTGCCAATCCTCCATCTTGATTGATATCTTTCCACTTTAAAGATCCATGCACGTGCTTTTTATGTTCGTAGTCTTTCCCAAGAATTGAAATCTTATCCTTAGCTACACCAGCTTTTTCAATCTTTTCGGTTGCAACATTTTCAGCTGCATCACAGGTAGAGAAGGAATCAACAATTGTAAATATATCAGTTACAGAAAGAGTGGTTTCTTTGATATCACCTGGTGCTTCGACATACATTTCAGGTTCGATCGCATAGTTATTTACTAAACCTTCTTTATCTACTGTATATCCGCCAGTTCCAGGGATATTTTCAGGAATATGCTTATAGTTTTCACCTTCACGTTCGATACGGGCAGCAGTTTCGGCGGGAATGATATTAGCATCGTAGGAATCAGGGGTTCGGGCTGGGGATTTATCTGCTTGTACGGTCATATTAAATTGTTCCAAAAGTTAATTTCAAATAGTCTTAATTCTTTTATATCTGTATTCTTTTATATCTGTTAGTTTTACTAGGAAGTTGTGACAAGTGAATCTAGCAAAAGAGATAGAGCCGATAAAATTAATTAGCCAATCAGAATTATAAAATCATCCGATTGCAGTAGACAGATATCAAACCTAAGCCAAATATATCCTGCAAAAGCCTAATATACAGGAATAGGACGATTGTAAGAATATACGAGAATAATATTTGCTAACTAAAAAAAGAACTCTTGCAATAACAATAAGTAAGTGAGAAATTCGATCTGTGGGTATAAGGATGATGAATAGCAATCAAATCTATGGAAGTAAAAAATGAACTTGCCAATCGAGTTGCAGTTATTACAGGTGGTAGCTCTGGAATTGGCCAGGCAACAGCTATTTTACTGGCTACATCAGGAGCATCCGTTGCAATTATTGACCGAGATTTAGAGGGGAGTTATAAAACTATAAGTGATATTCAAAATGTTAGAGGTGTGGCGATCGCAGTAAAGGCAGACGTTGGAGATGCCATCCAAATTGCAAAAGCATTTGAGCATATTATTAATAAATTTCAAAAAATTGATATTTTGTTCGTTAATGCGGGAATTAATGGCGTTAGGGCACCAATTGAAGAGATCGAGCCTGATGAATGGGACGTTACTTTTAACACGAATTTGAAAGGAACTTTCCTAACTGTAAAGTATGCGGTTCCTCATCTAAAGAAGCAAGGAGGTTCGATTATTATTAACTCATCTGTTAATGGGACTAGAAAGTTTAACAGTCCGGGCTCAACAGCTTATGCCTGTAGTAAAGCGGCTCAGGTGGCATTTACTAAAATGATGGCAGTAGAATTATCCTTAAGTCGGATTCGGGTGAATGCAATCTGTCCGGGTAGAGTGGATACGGCGATTGATAGCAGCAGTAAAGAGCGAAGCCTTAATAAAATTTCCAGTTTAGCCGTTCCTGAGAAGATTCCTTTAACTGCCGATCGCTCTGGAACAGCAGAACAAATTGCTCAATTAGTATTATTTTTGAGTTCTGATGCATCGAGCTTTATTACAGGAACTGAAATGTGGATTGATGGTGGTAGCTCGTTATTGTAGGCTAACATAACGAGATTTTGCCTTTCTTATATTCAGTTTATTTATGTTCATCTATTTACAACATTCTTCCAATGACAAGTTTTAACGAAAATAAACCTTTACCCGAACCCGTGCAAAAAAATATTGAAGCTATCATTGGCTTGCAAGTAAAGCACGATCGAGATATTCCCATCCATCAGCGATTGGTAGAGAAGATTGCAGCTAGTTTTGGTGAGCCTTTATTTCTCTATTTCCAATTACTATTTTTTGTGATTTGGGGAGTTATTAGTTATGTAAATCCTACCGCGCTTTTATCATGGCATTTACTGGATCTAGATTTACATCAGGACTGGATTGGAATTGCTTCGCTATTTATTTCGACTGGGGTATTAGTTTATCAAAACCGACATATAAAGATCAGCGAACAGCGATCGCTTTTTGTGTTGCAAATGAGTTTGTTAACGGAACAAAAGTTAGCCAAGTTGATCGGTTTACTGGAAGAACTACGCACCGATTTACCCAATGTCCATAACCGTCTGGATTTGGAAGCCGAATTAATGAAACAAGTTACAGAGCCCCAAGTCGTTTTGGATATGTTACAGGAAGCTCTAGAGCAAGCTATTACGAGTGATGCTGTCAATGATTTAAAGGATTCTGTGAAAAGTGAAATGATTTCTAAAAAGATATAACCACAGCGATTATTAAACAGGTCAACTAAAAAAAAGGTTGCAGGGCGAAGTTTCCCATCTTGGTTTTTGCCTTAATTTTTTTATCCGCTTAAAACTGAAATATACTAAATTTTTGAATTATATAAAAATCGATGGAAGTTGAACTGTAAATAGACTACCTTTTCCTAATTCTGAGCTAACGCTAATCGTACCCTGATGAACATTTACAATACGTTGAACTAAATGCAAGCCTAAACCACTGCCAGATTGTTTATGAGTACCTTTACGAAATCTTTGAAATAGAGTTAACCGATCTGCGTCTGACATTCCAAAGCCTGTATCTTTGACTGTAAATATAACGGAGTTTTGTACTG
>CAZLKI010000201.1:0-2196 GCA_964560035.1 uncultured Synechococcus sp. | reverse complement strand
TCTGACATTCCAAAGCCTGTATCTTTGACTGTAAATATAACGGAGTTTTGTACTGAATTTTGTACTGAATTTTGCGTAGAATTTTGACTGGATTTATCTTTAACAATATCCAAATTTACTTCTACATAGCCCTCATCCGTAAATTTGATCGAGTTTCCGATTAGATTTGTGACCATGCGGCGTAATTCTAAGCGATCGCCTTTTATTTGAAGTTGATTGGAATCGAGATTATGGGATAGTCCAAACTTTTCTAACTTTAAACTAATTCCTTTTTCGAGGGCTAAAGGCTGGAGTTCTTGAATGACCTCGCTTACGATTTCCCAAAGATTGCAGTTGATTAAAGTGAGAGTTTTAGAGCCAGCTTCATAACAATGAACTTCTAAGAGCGTATTTACCATCTCCATCAAAACTTGATTGCTGCGAACCATTGCTGTTAAAGCTACGTGCATATCGATTGATAAAGGACAAAATGCTTCTCTTTGAAATAATTTCAGCATCATATCGGCAGCAACTAGGGGAGTGCGGAGATCGTGGGTAAGATGAGAAATGAAATCTTGGCGTTCGAGGGAGATTTGTTCGAGCTTGTGATTTTGGTCTTTAAGCTGTTCGTAACTTTCATGTAACCGTTGATTTGCTAATTCTGCCTCAATTTCGGCGTTGTGAATTCGCATGGCGTTATAGAGAGTTTGATTAAGGCGATCGGTAGAAATAAAAGATTTGGGCAGATAGTCGGTTGCCCCCGCTTTCATGACTTCTACAGCAATTTGTTCGTCACCTTGTCCTGTCAAAATCACTAAAGGAAATCTGATTCCCATCTGGTGCAGAGTTCTAAGTACATCCAATCCATGTCGATCGGGCAGCCAATAGTCTAAAAAAATACAATCAAAATGTTGTTCGGTTTCCTTTGTTTGTTTGAGGATGGCGATCGCACTCTCTGCATCTACTGCTTCGGTAAAATCTATAGAAGAACCAGTAACTCTAAGCGCGCGCCGAACTGCCATGCGATCGACTTCATCGTCATCAATGATTAATACTCGTAACGGGGCTCTCATTTACAGCATCTCACACAGCGACCAATATTTATTTAGGGTTGCCATCATATCGACAAAGGCAGCAAACGATAGGGGTTTGAGAATATAACCTGCTACGTTGAGATTATAGGCATTAAAACGATCCTTCTCTTCGTTAGATGTTGTTAACATGACAACTGGAATGGTTCTAAGCTTAGGGTCATCGCGTAGTGCCTGTAAAAATTCAATTCCGCTCATTTTAGGCATATTGACATCTAAAAGAATTAAACGCTGCCCTTCAGGAATTACAGATGATATAGTTGAAGTCCCGCGCAACATATCTAAGCCTTCTAAGCCATTTCGAGCCACATACAGAGGACTCGTGATATCACCCTTCTTGAAGGCTCGCTGAACATTCATTACATCTACAGCGTCGTCTTCTATTAGTAAAATATTGATCATTTGGTATTACTAAAATATTAATCGTTATCTTTTTTATAAGTAATTATGCAAATTATGTTAATTACTACCTAAGTTCTGATTTTTACAGTATACAAATGTATAAGTAAGTATGTCGAGTAAGTAGGAGCTTTACATATATAAAAATCGAATTTACCATTAAATAACACTGTTAAGCTATTGCATTTGGCTGGTTCTAAGAATCCCCAAATATGAGTAATTTCTTAAAATAATCTCTAAATTTAAGATTTCGTGCAGTTTACCCAAAAACCTGCAAATACCGATCCGCACAAATACTAAGGATTGACATTCCCGCCGATAAATCGGGGGATTCTCACTTCAACCAGCTAACTTATGCTTTAGACTTGCATCTATAACACAGAGGTTAATCTGTCCCTGAGCTTTAATTCCCGTATGCCCCACAGTATTTAATCCTTTATTTAAGATATTAATCGCAGCATTGCGATCGCGATGTAACTTACAGCCACAACTACAAGTATGAGTGCGAGTGCTAAGTCACTTTTTAACTATCACACCGCAACTTGAACATTCCTGACTTGTGTAGTGTGGAGCAACTGCTACAGCATGAGTTGTAAATACCTTAACGTAGTAATCGATCCAATCCCTAAACATCGACCACGAAGCATCAGAAATAGACTTAGCTAAATTATAATTCTTAACCATATTCCTGACTTGCAAATCTTCGTAAACTATCAAACTATTAGTT
>CAZLKI010000200.1:1914-5847 GCA_964560035.1 uncultured Synechococcus sp. | reverse complement strand
ATCTAATATCGAATCCAATATAGAGGCATAACTCAGTAAATTCAAATCTAAGCTAAAAGTGCTAATATGTCCTAGAATTTTGCACATCATGTCCAAATGTATATATTTTGCAACTATGGTCAGACATCTCGGTACCAATTTAACTTTTGCGCTTACTATTGCTCTAGGTATTGCGGGGAGTATTGCGGGGGGAACCTCATCCAACATGGCGGTAGCACAACCAAAACCCGAACCATCTCGACCTAATACCCCAAATACCCTAAACGCTAGTGTTTTTAGTCTTGCGGGTGCCGATCGCTTGGTCAATGAAGCTACGGATGCCGCAAGTAAACAGAACTATGATGTAGCTGCAACAAAGCTTCAAGATGCTAGGCAGATCTACAATCAACTCTCTAACTTTTACCAAGACTTGACTAGCAGTTTTACTGGTTTGGATAATCGTATTGCCGATAGTCACCGTCAAAAAGCCCTACAGTCTGCTCAACTGAGAGATAAATCTACCTATCAATTAGCTTTGGTTTACCGCGCCAGAAATCAACCAGAATTAGCAATTCCACTTTTAATTCAACTAATTCGCAGTCAGCAACCAAGTCGAGATTTAGGCAAACAAGCTTATCAGCAGCTTTTTGAGTTGGGATTTGTGGATGAAGTATTTCCTAGAGCTTCTACAACAACGGTTACTCCTCCCAAAACTAATTAAGCAATCCCAATTAGAACGACTGTTCGGATTGTCAAAAGTTAAATTACTAAACTAAAAAAGAGAGATAGACTTCTACCTCTCTACTTCAATATTAAAAACTTGTTTGGTCGTTTAGTATGCTATCTAATGACTTTTTGATAGCTTTCTAAGAGAATTACAGTGACGTGCTGAGAATTAGTTGTGTGAGGAGGGACTACAGTAATGTTCTATGATTTACTAAATTCTACTTATAAAGCTTTATTCACAAAGCTCTTCCTAAGCATTCACCGGGTTGACAGAATCCACAGGTAGGCGAGTTAATTCTTTGACCGTCTTGATATCCCATTAAGTAGATGGTTTCAGCTAGTTTGGTACTAAGATTTGTAAGGGCGAGGGCAATGTATGGGTCTAAGGGTTCGGTTACATCCATATAGAGTTTTTCGATAGACCTGAGTAATGCTTCGGGAGTTTGCATTGTAGTTTGATTGATCATTTGATTCTCCTCATTAGTATTAAGATTATTGGAAAGATCGCATTTGCACTTGTTAAATCACTAATTAAATCACTAATTAAATCACTAAAGAAATATTCAAAAAATATTTGAAATATTTGATAGATGCTTGAGAAATAACCTAAGAAACAAACTAAATTTATTTCCTAATGCGATCGCCGTAGCACCAATATAACCTCGAATTATTAACAAATTGTAATTAGAGATACGATCGCTCCCTATATGTGCTAAGTCTGAATTCAGGATTCATTATAGATAAGTAAGTTAGATAGATAAGGATTATTTATGGCTACCAGTCGCCGAATTGCCCGTGTGGCAGAGTTAATTAAACGCGAAGTCAGTGTGATGTTGCTCCAAGAAATTAAAGACGATCGCGTAGGCGCAGGAATGATCAGCGTCACGGAAGTAGATGTGTCGGGAGATTTGCAGCATACGAAAATCTTTGTAAGTATCTATGGGACTGCAGAAGCAAAGGCTGAAACTATGGCAGGACTGGCAGCCGCTACGGGATTTATTCGCCGAGAAATTGGGCAGAGGCTGTCTTTACGCCGCACTCCAGAGGTAATTTTTGAAGAAGACCATTCGTTTGAACGGGGAACTAAAGTTTTATCTTTGTTAAATGAACTCAGCCGCGAACGCGAAGGTAAAGTAGACATACTCGATGGGGCTGACACGGTAGAAGAAATAAACAAAGATGTAGAAAGTTTAGAAGATGATGATTAATATGGAAACTTAGTGCGGGAGTTGGGTGGGGTATTGAATCTTTCTTTATGAAACAAAAAATTTTAAGTTTAATTTTGAATTCAAGCAGTATTTCAGGGCGTTATCGCAAACAAATTGTGGCGGGGTTAATTACTGTGGTCACATCTTTGGGAATTTTAGGATTGCGAGAGTTAGGGGCTTGGCAGCCAATTGAACTAAAGGGATTAGATTATTTGTTTCAACTACGTCCTGCCGAACCTATGGACGATCGCATTGTCATTGTCGAAATTAGTGAAGATGATATTCAACGCCAGAGTAAATGGCCCTGGTCGGATCGGATATTTGCCGATTTAATTACTAAAATTAGCGATGCCAAAGCTGCGGTGATTACTGTAGACAAATTTTTAGATATCCCCTCAGGTGAAGGTCGAGCAGATTTAGTTCGAGCGATCGAAAAAGCGGGAAACGTGATCAATGCTACTTTCCTCAGTCAGGGCAAACAAAGAAGTATCGAGATTGCTAAAGACTTAGCAGATATTAGTTCTCAAGGATTTGTAAATCTCGAAACTGACGAAAGCTTAGTGGTGCGTCGTGCCTATCTTGTTGCTAGAGATGCGGATTATTCTTTGGGGTTTCAGTCAGTTTTGCTTTATTTAAACGCACGATCTAATAAGACGAAATCTAAGGTAAACATTGATTTTAATCCCGAAGATACGACCTTTGTGATTAAAAAAGAAATTAATAAAAACTCTTCAGTCAAAGTAATTCCGAGAGTGCAAAAAAGCTACGGCGGGTATCACAACATCGATGCCAGTGGCTATCAGATTTTATTAAATTACCGCACCAACCGTAAATCATTTAAACACGTTTCGGCGGTCGATCTGTTAGAGGGTAAAGTCGATCCTAAAATTTTGAGCGATCGCATAGTTTTAATCGGAGCAACCGCAGTCAGCACTAAAGATGTATTTTCTTCGCCTTTTAGTATGGGAGAAGGTACGGGACTTATCTATGGAGTCGAGATTCACGCCCACAATACCAGTCAGTTGTTATCTGCGGCACTTGACGATCGCCCATTTATTCAAGTTTGGGGACGGGAATGGGAAACTTTGTGGATTGTGGTTTGGTCGTTGGCAGGCGGAATATTAGCCATTCGTTCGCCCAATGTGATCCGTAACTTAGGGATACTGATCGCTATAGCATTAAGTTTGAGCGCGATCGCTTATTTAGCTTTTATTAGTAGTTTGGTGTTGTGGATTCCGTTTTTCCCAGCGATCGCTGGGCTAGTTTTGGCAAATACTTTAGTTGTGAGCTATTTGTTTTCGAGCGAACAGGCAGAGCGACAATTGTTAATGGGAATTTTCTCACGACACGTCTCAAAGGAATTAGTGGAGATTATCTGGGACAAGCGCGAATCATTCATCCACGAAGGCAGAATTTCGGGGCAGGAAGTATTTGTCACGGTGCTATTTACCGATATGCGGAACTTTAGTACGGGGGCAGAAGCACAAAAACCGGGTGAAACCTTAAATTGGCTAAATGAATATCTAGGCGCGATCGCTTCTGTCGTGCTAGAGCATGGTGGGATGGTCGATAAATATATTGGGGACGCGGTGATGGCGGTGTTTGGGGTGCCGATTCCTAGTACTGAAGATGCTGGGAGATTGAAAGATGCTCAAAATGCAGTTAGTGCGGCGATCGACATTGCCAAAAAACTTACAGAATTAAATCAAAGCTGGATGCAAAGGGGTCTACCACCAACTGTAACAGGCATAGGGATTAATACGGGCGTGGTGATTGCAGGTAGTTTGGGCAGTAAAGAACGCTTAGAGTATTCCGTGATTGGCGATGTGGTTAATGTGGCGGCTCGATTAGAAAGCTTGAATAAAGAAGTAGATGGGGGCGAACATCATATTTTGATCAGCGAGCAAACCCTAGAATGTCTCCAAAATAAGTTTATAACCGAATTTGCTGGAAGTTATGCACTTAAAGGTCGGACTTCTGAAACTTCTATCTATCGGGTTTTGGATAATGTCGGTCTGGA
>CAZLKI010000200.1:0-1814 GCA_964560035.1 uncultured Synechococcus sp. | reverse complement strand
GACTCTCTTAAAAGTGGAGCTATTACTGCGACTATAGCAGCAGTCACAATCACGTTTCGAGCAAAGCTTAATGTGTCTCGACTGAGTTGGAAGAATTTCTCATTCCACTCTTTGTCCTGTCGGAAAAATTTCTCATTCCACTCTTTGTCTTGTTGTTTAATCTGATTTAATATCTCCCTTAGTGTGGGTTCAGCTGTGATCTCTTGGTTGCTATCCATGATTTTTCTCTAGTTTTTTCTATTGTAAAACTTACTTTATCTCTAAACTTTCTTGAATATTTAACAAGTCACTTCTTTTCCGTTCTGAATGTCAGGAATTTAGCATTAAACTTTCTTAGATCTAGTTCCTAAAGAGATAGTCAACGAGCCAATTACTACGCCCACTGCCCCGATTAAGGCTAGAGATGAGACTGTCGGTAATTTTATGAGTTCGGGAAAAATTTGGGATGTTGCCGTAGACACAGCGATCGTTACTAAAGGAGTTAAAGCCAAAACCGCGCTCACTCTGGAGGCTTCCCAATGTTGTAACGCTTCCGCAAAGGCACCGTATGCCACTAAAGTATTTAACGCACAAAAAAATAAAGCGGCTAGATATATCGGTTCGAGTTTGAGTATTTGGATTGGATGCGCGATCGGGCTGAATAAAATTGCCGACCCACCGTAAATAGTCATCATGATTGCAGGCGAAGGTAAAACCTGTAAAAGTTGCTTTTGGCATAGTCCGTAAATTACCCAAGCGATCGCCGCCAAAATAATCATTAAATTACCAATTAAATAATTAGTATTGGAAACTAAACCTTGTAACTGTTCGTTAGAAAACAAACTAATTCCTAAAATCAATATACCCAATCCTACCCACTGTAGGGGACTGTAGCGTTCTTTAAATATATATAAAGAGCTTAAACCCAACATCATTGGTGCCAGTTGAATTAAAACTTGGGAATTGCTAGGAGAAGTTTTTTCTAAGCCCATTAAAAATAATATGTAGTTAGCGGCAAGGCTGACGGTGGCGATCGCTAGTAGTTTAAGATCAGTTGATGATAATTTTCTAAAGTTGGGAAATTGTTTGGTCGCCATCAGATAAACAACTAAAAATCCAAACGCCACTACAAACCGAAACCATGTAACCGTATTGGCATCTAAGACTTGCAGCACTATTTTTAATGCAACTGCCAAAAATCCCCATAAGATCGATGTCGTTAGAGCCAAAAATAGCCCAAGTTGCCAACGACCTGAGCTTTGGTGTAAGTTCATAACTCAAAGGATAAATAAAACAGTAAATAAAGCTAAAACATCTCTACGCTAGAAGAAAATACGGGCTCGGCATGAATGGCGGATATGCGTTTGGGGCGGACAAGTAGAAGCTCGTTATCAGTTTTCATGGGCATTGCCAGTAATTCTTCATCCTCAGACTTAGCCTTTAGCTTGGCTGCATAGCCTTTAACTTCTTCAATCGTATTAAACCGAATATCGACAACGTGGCTTCCTTCAAGTATAAGATGCACAATATACTCATCGGGTTTTTTAGGTTCTCTAGGCATACTTGTTAATTAGGTTTAGGTTTAGGGTTAACTAAGTTTAATCAGTTGAATAGTGTAGTTTAGATATTTCTAACAGTTCAGGTCATATTATGCCCGATTTGGCGATCGCAATTGGCAATACTCGGATTAAGGCGGGAATTTTTGAGCGCGGAATTTTGATTTCAGACTATGCTCAGCCCCACGATCGAATTAGACTTTTAGAACAAGAACTAGAACAAGAACTAGAGCATAAATTAGGAGATAGAGAATTTCAGAAAATTGCGATCGCCTCTGT
>CAZLKI010000199.1:0-5881 GCA_964560035.1 uncultured Synechococcus sp. | reverse complement strand
AGATCTGAGAACTCTACCATGCGCTTCAAGAATTGGGTGCGAACACCACTGCTTTCAGGTCCATTATCTACTTTCATTTGTAGTTTTCGTGTGAGCTTTTTTTCTTGTATGGACAAAACCATTCCACCAATAAGAGCAAACTATCGGCGATGAAATCATTAGTCTTGAAGGAACTCCAAAATAGATGTGTAATTGCCCGCTATCCTCATCCACAAGACCCCACGGAATATACTTTTCCTCACATCCCATATCATGATCGCTGGCTCGATTATCTCCTCTAGTTTTACCATTTCGAGCATAATCACCGATATTGACAGTTGCCTTACAATCAATACTCAATCGTTTTGTGCTGCCATCCTCTTTCTTGTCATCTTTAGCTTTAATATTGGCAAAGATGGCATCAGTTTCTGGAAGTTTTTTTGGGGTTTACTTTTTACTACATTTCGCAGTCGGTATCCCATCCGATTCAGGATCGCTGCCATTGTACTTGCACCAAGTATTTCCTTACCGCTAAATCCTTGCTTTTGGATCTGTTTCACTGCTTCTTTTGCCGTTAGTCTTGTATAGGCAATTGTTGTTTGAAAGGTTGATTCTTGCTGGGCATCAACCTCCGCTAGTTCCCTCAATACTTCGGCGATTTTTGGGTTCCCATCGTTTGGCTCCGCTGTATCCAGATTGTGCTCCAATACATTCAATCCCTGTACGCCTTTCTGCTTGCCCTAATCCTACGTTGTTTCTTCCCCATCCAAATACTCTTTCCGCAATTCTTGCACTATCGTTAAAATACTTCTCTGTTATCTCGGCTTGAAAGCTTCGTCTTTTTGCTCCTTGCATTTTTTTGGCTGCACTTTTCAAGTCCTCTATTTGCGATATGCTTAAAACTTGCTCTTCTTTATTAATTTGTTTCGTTGTTTTTCTTTTTGCTGCTTTGAGATTCCTTTAGGATTTTACAGCTTTGGGTACCTTCTTTCCCGAAAATCGCCTTAAAATTGGAGTAAATTTATTCACTAATCATTTTCCGAACTTCAAACTTGAACCTAAACGATCTAAAAGTTGGGGTAATTTGTGGGAGCGATCACCTCCAGCAAAATTGAGAACATGATTGTTGAGGCGATCGCCCTCTAAAACAAATCAAACTATTTGAGAATATTTGTTTTCGGGTGAAATAGCGATCGCCTTTCTGATCATCAAACTTAAACCAGATCAAGCTCAAAGTCGAAGTAATATAACGGCTCAAATCATCGGTGGCAAAGAACCTCGAAATCATTACCACTAGCTCTTAATCGTCCGCTAATTTTGACAGGTTAGGCTGCTGAGGAATAGTCATTATCTTAAAACTGAAAAACTTAATGAACGATCGCAGCAACATCAGAACGATTCACTAGATACCCATCTTCTTTGGAGATATTCTGACTTTAACTAGCTATTTTCTCTTTGATTCTTGACAGCATTTGATTTCTTTCACGATCCCTAACTCTAAGGTTACTGTTAGCACCTCCTAACTTTTTAAATTTATAATTGCTGAGTTGGTATCGTGCTTTTAGAAAGTTCGTTTAAGCAGATGTATGAGGGCGAAATGCTGTTTTCGGATATCTTGAATCTGATGGCAGGAAAAGGATTTAGATTTAGTCGTCCTGTCGGCTGATTGACCGATCCGCGTACGGATGAAGTTTTACAGATGGATGCTTTATTTGTGCGGTAATTTTAGAGTATCGGCACGGGAGAAATCCTACTGTTTTCATAGGCTGATACAATCTTACTTTTAATTTTTAACTGGCTCAAGGTTATCGACTAAGTTTTCTTCCCATTTTCGCGGTGGACTGGCACGCCGAATATTTCGCCAGATTTGAGTAGCGGCGGCGGTTCCATCTGCGACAGCGATCGAAACTTGGTTTAATCCTCTTTTAAGATCGCCAAGGGCAAAAACGCGTTCGTGACTGGTCTGTGCCATCACATTAGTAACAAGGTTTTCGCCATCCCACTCCAATCCTTCAATATTTTTGAGATAGTGATTGTGATATACCGAACCCATATTGACCAAGCCTGTAGTTGCTTCTACAATCCTGCCGTCAGTAAGTTCTACCCCGCTAAGATGATGATCGTGTCCGTGAAACTTGGCGATCGCCGCTTCGTACAAAGGATAACCATGATCGGCTAATTTTTGCTTCATCTCATCACTAACTGCAAACAATCCATTAGTAAGAACGGAAATATAAGGTGTAAACCAGTTCATTACAAATGCCGCATTAATTTGAGATTCAGATCCAGCAATTAGTACAGCCTTTTGATCCCACATATCATAGCCATCACAGATCATGCAAACGTGCAAGGTATAGCCCGCGTAATCATAAACATTTTGCATATTGTCTATGTGAGGTAAATGATCCATGATTCCTGTAGCTGCAATCAGATATTTACTATGAAAAATGGGGTAAGTACTATCGACTTTGCCAACTTTAACTTTGACTGCAAAGCGATCGCCTAAATCCGTTACATCTTCTACATAAGCGCGCAAATAGTCGGCACCCCAATTTACTGACTGCTCGATTCCGTGCTTTTGAATATCTCGACCCGCTACATCAGGATCGAGCCCGACATAATTGCGTAAATCTTGCATCCAAAAAGATCGTCCTTTACCTTTTTCTACCACAAGGCATTTCAGTCCATACCGCGCTAGATAGATTGCTGCAGATATCCCTCCCATTCCGCCACCAGCAATGATGACATCATAAAGAGTATCAACCCGATCGTTTAAATTTTTACTGGTAAGTTTCATAATATTGACTTCTTAATTTGAGAATAAAAATTGAGGCGGAGACTATTAATCCTTACCGCCCCACGAGTTGCATTTACGTTTATTTTAACCTTAACTATTTACAGTCTGACTTTAGACTGACTTGAGATAGCTCAACATAGTATCAGCATCAGAGACCTCAAAAGGATCGGTTGGACAATTATCGCTAAACTCTGACTCCGTAAAGACTTTTTCGATTTGACAATCATTTACAAACATTGAATAACGCCAAGAGCGCATACCAAAACCAAGATTGCTTTTATCTACCAACATTCCCATTTTGCGACTAAATTCGCCGCTACCGTCGGGTAACAAGAATACATTTTTTGCACCTTGGTCTTTACCCCATTGATACATGACAAAGGCATCATTAACGGATAAACAGATTACTCGATCGACACCAAGAGCCTTAAACTCTTCAAAGTTTTTTTCATAACCGGGAAGGTGACTATTAGAGCAAGTGGGAGTAAAGGCACCTGGTAAAGCAAATAGAATTACTTTTTTACCAGCAAAGATATCAGCAGTACTAAGATCTTGCCAACGGAAGGGATTTTCGCCACCAACCGATTCATCACGCACACGGGTCTTAAAAACTACGTTTGGAACTTTATCTAGCATTGCTTTAGGGGTTAATGTACATATCTAAGAATAATTCTGAGTTAAGAATATGTCAATAGTAACATTTATTATTAGATATTAATATTTGTGATATGCTAATTTACTGTTTAGATTATTCAGTTAAAGTTGATAACTGCTGAAACCATGAATGCGAATACGACTGTCATTACTGAAACTATGAAAGCCAAGGGACTAAGAATCACTCCCCAAAGATTTTCTGTATATGCAAACTTGTTGGCTCGCACAGATCACCCTACCGTAGAGCAAATTTGGGCAGACTTAAATCAAGAATTTTCCATGACTTCAAGGGCAACGGTTTACAGCACACTAACTGCCCTCAAAGACGTAGAACTGGTGCGAGAGGTTTTATTAGAAGATGGCGTATCTAGATTTGATGCCAATATCGAAGAACATCATCACTTTTTTTGTCTAAACTGTAAGGCGATCGAGGACTTAGCTTGGGAAGTATTTCGTCCTCCTTTAACCAATCTTTTGCGCTCAGGCTTAGAAGTTAAAACCTATGAAGCGACTATTCATGGACTCTGCGATCGCTGTAAAGTTAATTAGTTTATCAAATCGAGTCTTATCATCTAGCTCTCAGGTTCACTATTTATCTCAATATCTAAGGTATCTTCATCAATTTGGATATACAGCACGTTAGGCTGACAACAAACTTGACAATCTTCGACATAGGACTGGTAAGAACCAGCACTAATATCAACAAAGGTCGAAACTGATTCGCCACAGTAAGCGCAGATATACTCAGCCGAGTCTTGCATTAAATTAAGGTATAAAGGATTATTTTGGCATAACTTTGCAAAGATTGCGATCGCTGTCAGGCTGATTAGTATAAGTTTTGGGAAAAGCGATCTCGCACATTCAAATTCAAACATCTGTACTCTAAACCTTTCCGATAGAAGGCATCTCAAAAACTATCAAAAGCCTTTCTTCAATGCAGTTCGTTTAAATTATTGATTTTCAAGAATTAGCTTTCTTCCACATTCGTTTGTCAAACTTAAAATTAAAAGGTGGATCGGTTGATACTTGAAACTGTGGATGATTTGGATTGAGAATGTAGTTGTACTCAAATGGAATAATTGCCGAGGGAACTTTCAATACAGAAGTTCTTTGCGATCTAAGCCAAGCTTCACCGATCGCTTGTAAAGCAGGATAAGCTAATTCTTCCTGCCAGTTTTTTGGTAAATCATCAATCTTGATTTCCTCAATGGTCATGATATCTCCAAAAAACGCACGGATACCAACTAATGGAATTTTATCACTTTCAGCATGAACAAGGACTTCCAGAGTAGCAAGGGCTAGACTTTCTGATATATAGACTGCCTTAAAGCCTTGGGGTGTCCAACGACCAGCAACATACATGCCACCATCTCCAGAAAAGGCAGTATTTTTATGCTTTTCTTTGCAGATCCGCCACACTTGCACTAACCATACACTCCGTACTCAGCTCGATAAAGTATCTGCTCTACTTTTTTAGCTCCTGCATCCGTAATCATTGCTTCTAATGGAGTTTGATTATCAAGACTGACCTTGGGTGTACTCAGCCATATTTTGGTTTCTGCCTCATCTTCAAATAATGCGATCGCCTGTTGGGTAATTCGGTTAAAACGCTCTAGGCGATCGACAACAAGTGGGCTTAGTACGGAGTCATCCTTCTTATATCTAGCTTGGGTGCGCAAAGGTATACCAAAGAGAGCTTCTTTTTGACGGTTATCTAACCTATAGCTACTGGCAACATCCAGCAGTACATGATACTTGACTGGAGAGCAAGCCACGCTTTTGATGGTATTTACCTGAAGATATTCGGTAGTTAGTGTCATAGCTAATTTAAATTCTACATACAGGCAATCTGTCTTATTATATCTGCCATATAACACTTTTGCCTTTATCTAGCTTAGTCAGGCGATCGCTCCCCTCAAACCTGATAAATCTTCCCAACGCAAAACCGAAGCTCAAGTTATTATTGTTCCAGAAGTCAGAGTAAATTGGCAAGTAGGCGATCGGCTCACCCATACTAAATTTGGAGATAGTGTAATTTTTGGCATTCTTGGTAGTGGTGAAATAACTTCTCTTTATCTTTTTTGCGATCGGCAATTAAAAACTTTTATAACCAGTAAGGCACAGTTCCCTCTAAATTTTTTGGCTTAATTCCTTTTAATGCTAAATATCCAATTTTGTCACTGAAGTGAATGCTAACTGGCGATCGCTATATTGATACATCTATCGTCACACGTTGTTCACCAACATGTCAGCGCATAATCGTACGACAAATAATATTTAGACCAGATGCAACAATTGCTACTATATTTGCATCGATTTCTTCAGTTTCCGACTGTCCATAAAGACAAATCACTTTAGATATTGGGACGGTAAAATCATCAAGAATATTTAAGTCAAGTAGAGCTTGAACTAATTGGTCGAAATTCCATTCTTTTAAATTCTCTATAGATT
>CAZLKI010000198.1:2504-5939 GCA_964560035.1 uncultured Synechococcus sp. | reverse complement strand
TGATGATGATGATGCGAAATTTAGCCGTAGAACTAGGAGAGTTGGGCATCACAATCAATAATGTGGCACCTGGAGCAATTAAAACCCCGATCAATCAAGATTTACTAAAAAATCCCGATCAACTCAATGCCGTACTTAAAAATATTCCACTAGGACGAATTGGTCAGTCCCAAGATGTCGCGGCTCTAGTAGCATTTTTAGCCTCTGCGGATGCAGATTATATTACAGGATCGACCTACTTCATTGATGGTGGCTTGCTCCGAAACTATAAAGAACAGTAAGAAATAGTTGAAGTTCTGTAGGAGGCTTGATTTCATGAGCTTGGAGACTTTAGATTTAAAATCTTAGCCGATCGCTCAGATGGGTAGACTATTTCTAATTTGCCCGACGATCGCCTCTGACGTAGCTGAAATATTAATAAAATACTGCAAAGGGAGTGCGCGAAAGACCGAAGAAATATTTAGATGGGGAACGTAAAATTAGGAATAGAAGAAAGACGAACAGGGATAACCTGCACAGTTAATCAGGTCAATGACAGGCGGGGCAAAATTATGGGAAGAGAAACATCCAGAGATCGCAAATATTCTACGGGAACTAGCAGAGCGGCATTCACAGCAAGACCCAACATTTGAGAGCACAATTGCGTATACAAGATTAACATCCTCAAAAGCAATAAGACGACTAAAAGAGCAAGGTTTTGAAGAGAATGAACTGCTAGCCCAAGTACAATGGCACTAATTCTAAATAGGATGGGATATCGATTAAGGAAAGTCGTTAAAGCAGAACCTCAAAAAAAATTACCCAGACAGACCAAATCTCTGACAATATCGAGGTTAAAGACAAGTACAAAGAAGGCTTGGTCAGGCGATTAAGCATAGACTGTAGGTAAATATAGGCGAATATGCACGTGGTGGCACAAGACCAGAGGAAATAATCAAGCTCTTGACTCTGACATGGGCTGTACAGAGAAATATATTCCTTTTGGCATAGTGGATGAGGACAGTGGACAATTACATATCACCTTTGGCAGTTCGCACAAGACCAGTGACTTTATTGTCGATAGTCTCAAGCAGTATTGGGATTGCTTATCGGCGGTCGAGAAAGATAAAACTGAAAAGCTACAATTCAAAATAGATAATGGTACTCAAAGTAGCGGAGTACGTCGGCAGTTTCTCAAACGGATGATAGCCTTTGCCGATCAAATCCAAAAACCAATTCAACTACTGTACTATCCCGCAGTAAGTACAATCCTATAGAGAGATGTTGGGATGTACTTGAATTGCACTGGAATGGCGCAAAGCTAATGGATGGAGAAACTATGATGCTGTGGTCAAAAAGCATGACATGCAAAGGCTTAAATCCAATAGTTACCCTCAACAAAACTATTGATCAGAAAGGTCTTACTTTAACTGATTTGGAAATGAAAGAAATTAATATGCGATCGCAAAGAGATCCCTTATTGCCAAGTTGGGATAGATTGATTTGCCCAATATGACTGGTATAGTTATTTTTGGAAGTCGCCTTAGATATACGTTAGATCCACAACTTTTAGAAAAAGAGTGTTAAAAATTATAAAACTACTGATGAATGGAATTTTTAATTGCGATCGCTTTAACGCATTGGATGTTTTTGCAGTTGTTGTTTAATCTATTGTTTTATAAAGAATGGCTGTGATAAGCTAATTAACCGTTTGTCTAAATAATTAGTTAAGTAATTAGTAAAGAGTTTCTAAAATCATGAAAGTTCTAAGTTCGCTGAAGTCAGCCAAAACCCGCCATAAAGATTGTAAAATTGTGCGCCGCCGTGGCAAGGTTTATGTTATTTGCAAGAGCAATCCTAAATATAAAGCTCGCCAAGGATAGATTATTAGTTTTCTAGCTGTTCTTGTTGATAGGCAGCATAGACGCTTTGGACGTTATACCAATTTAGAAATATTCGGGCAATTTCTAGTGCCAGTTGGGATTTGCCTCGAGCGATCAGCCAGCTTAGTAATGGTTGGAGCGATCGCTCGTTGATAAGTCCGCCCAAGCTTAAAGTTCCCCAGAGTAAACGGTGAATCCAAGTCATTTGAATCATCATTTTTACTTCCCAAGTTGGATGCTTTTTGTAAAAAACAACTCCCATTCTGCCCCGCTGTTGCTCTTGATCGATTAAGTGGGGAATTTGGGCTAGGTTAAAAGCTGGATGCCAATGATAACCGACTGCCTTAGGGCATTTAATTAGTTTCAAGCCTAAATTTTTAAGACGTACTCCCAGTTCTAAATCTTCCCAACCGTATTGCTTAAATTTCAGATCGAACATTCCTGCCTCGACTAGCCAATGCCGAGCGATCGCCACATTACCCGTTGCAAAAAAAGCATTAGAAATATCTGTAATCTTAAACTTAGTTGTGGTGGGTTCTTCAAAATTGGCAGTATTAATTACTGTGCCGTAGGTGAAGGCTTTTTCTTGATTTTGCAAACCTTCAGCATGGGCGGCTAAAAACCCCTCAGTGACGACTAGATCGCTATCAATAAATACTACGATCTGTCCTAGAGCTTTCTCAATGCCGAGGTTACGGGCTGCGGCTGCGCCTTGATGATCCTGCTCTAACAGTCTGACATGAGGGAGATCATTTGTGTTAATCCAAGCGATCGTCTCATCCGTAGAACCGTCATCTATAACTAAAATTTCGTACTCCAAATCAAAATTCTGCTGCTCCATTGCCATCAAACATTTCTGCAAGATTGGTAAGCGATTGTAAGTAGGAATGATTACTGACCACATACTATTACTGTTTTTTAATAACTATTTTTGTGCTATGCATCCTTAGCTAACTATAGTCCAGCTTTACGATCCCGATCGGACTCTGGCTCGATCCATCCATAGACAAAATGACTGACACAGGATATCTGCGGAGCTACAGCCTTAATTGCTTGCATTTGGATTTCAAAACTGGGATGTCCTCGCAAAGATTTACCCCAAGTTCCTGCTAAAACTGGACAGACTTTAGATTGGGGTGAAGACTTTAATACTTTTATAACTTCGTTGGCTACACATTTTCCATCATCGCAAATAGCATAGGTCATGGGGTGACGCTCCATAGTTTTAGGAAATCGATCCCAAGGTTGCAGGCGTGGATCGTATGCCCCTAATTTTCGATCTGTTTTTCGATCTGTTTTTTGCAAGTCAACGTTAGGAAAAAAGACAGCCCCGATCGCAATTTTAGAGTCAGCATTTTTACTCAAACTAACAGTGGTATTTACAGTGGAATTTACAGTTGCGATCGCTTCATCCACAAAACTTAATATTCCTTGATAAGCGTGATTAACTGCTAACTGCCATAGAATTTTTTCAGCTACTTGAGCCGCCAATACAGGATTTTTAGACCGAGCTTGAGCAATACCTTTGTTATTTTGGATTGAAGAATTTTGGCTCTTACTTTTTTGGCTGTTA
>CAZLKI010000198.1:0-2404 GCA_964560035.1 uncultured Synechococcus sp. | reverse complement strand
TCTTACTTTTTTGGCTGTTATTTTCTTGGAGGATATTTTCTTGGAGTGAAGCGATCGCCTCTGGGGTGACTTTTCCAGCATCTAAAAATATTGCCATTAATTCTCTAGTTCCGCGATCGGGCATTGCCTCAAGTAAAGATTTACGTGCAGCTTCTCCATAAATCCATAGATCCTTAACATTATTAACTAAGCCTTGACGATTGGGATAGCGCAAATAATCAAATAAAATACCATCGGGTTGACGTTTGACTAAAGCGGCGATCGCCCCCGAAAAATCCGATTTTGCCTGTAAATTATAAGGATCGATGAATAAACGATCGGCTTCGGTTGCATCCAGATAAAAAGCCTGTCCATTTGCCACTAAATTAGACTTTGGATCGAACTGACTTTTGACGATGCTAGTCTCTCCTGCTCCATTTCTAGCGAGTATTGAGTTGCGATCGCCATCTTGACCGTAACTGTAACCAAAATTCAAACCAAAAGATACTCCATAAACCTTAAGCCCCCGTTCTCGCCCCTTCCGAATGACCTCTGCCCAAAGATCGTAACTAGCTGTAACTTGACCCGATTTTACTGCTTCTTCGGTGAGCGATCGCCAAGGTGTAGGATTATCAGACACGGGCAACAAGATCCGCCCATCATAAAAAACTTCGACAAATAAGGTACTGTAGCCTCGATTGACAATTCGATCTAAAACATCATCTAAAACTTCGGACTTGGCATCCTTGGGGTATAAACGCAGCCATAGAGCTTGGGTTTTAATAGGGTCTTTGTTGCGACAAGCTATTAGTTGGTCTTTATGCTTTGTTAATAATGCTTGGTAGGTGGCTAAGTTGGAGCTTATATTCGTATTGCTTTTTCTTAAATTATCCTTAAGGATGCGATCGCTTACCTCAACATCACAGGTAGGACTTCCCCAAAGTGCCAACGCAGGCGGAGATTGAAAGAAATTTAATAAAAATAAACACAAACCAAAAGCTTTAAGAGGCAAAGCTCTAATTAGCTTTTGAACTATTTTAATTTGTTGGACTTTTTTGGGTTTTACTTTTGAGCTTTTATTACTTAAGCCTAGTTTATTTAAGATGCGTTTTAATGTAGGTTTGTTTACGATAGAAATCATTAGTGATCCTTAAGCTGTTTCCAAAGGAGCCATAGTTAATTTTTCCTGCTTTAGTTGAGCGTGATAAAGCTCTGCTTGCTCTTGAGGTCCAACCCAGACGATCGCTAGTCCTTCAAAATGCACCTGTTGGGTTAGCTCAAATGCTCTTTCATCACTCATGTCTGGAATATATTTGACTAGGCATTTAGACACGTGTTCAAAGGTATTAAAGTCATCGTTTAAAACTATTACCTTAAAATTAGGATAGAGCTTTCGGACTAATTGAGCGTCTTTTTCTCTGACCTTTTCAGGGGCTTGAATAGCTGCAAGAATCATCGTTTTAGGTTTATTCAATTCAAGTTTTTTAGAAGCAGAATCCGACAATGTGCTAATTATGCCTCTAAATAAATATTTTACTGTAAGCAATTAGCGATCCAGCTTAACTCAAGTAAGGTCAGGTAAAGTTCAAATTAATCAAAAAAGATTAATAATGATTTTATCGAGATTGTTTAGGGCTTTGAAACAAACTAATTAGTAAAAGTACTAATCCTACATTGATCGCAACATCGGCAAAATTAAATATAGGGAAATTAATTAGACGAAAATCTAAAAAGTCTACAACCGCACCTTTAGTAAAGCGATCGATACCATTCCCTAAGGCTCCACCTAAAATGCAGCCATAACCACACTGCTCCCATTTACTCAACTTACTACTCCAAAAGCCAAAAATCACTAAACCTAAGCTGACTAATAAAGAAATCCACTTGAGCCAGTTACTGCCGCCACTGAATAAGCCAAAGGCTGCTCCAGAATTGGTAATATAGCGCAAATAAAACACTCCTTGCCAAATTACTAAATCCTGAATGTTAGGATTTTGAGCGATCGCTACTTTAGTAAACTGATCCAAAACCAACCAAAACAGGGCGCAAATCCAAAAATAAGGGTTTTTAAGCATTTAAGCCGATCGTTAACCTGCGTTTATCAGCCCTAACCATGTCAGAACGCCTTTACCTGTTGAAAACTCGATTACCAGTGTCGTCAAAAATCCAATCATGGCTGCGCGTCCATTCAGGCGTTCGGCATAGCTATTAAAGCCAAAGTTAGGATCTGTAGCTTGGGGAATTTGTGTAGGTTCGGTCATAAATTTTATTTTTTGATTACTAATTACGGTTCGACAATAGAAATTATATCCTTGTAAAACTTTAATTACAGAACATTAAGATTTGCAAATTTCTATGACTAAAACCATGTTTCCTAATTCTTCTAGCAAATTTCTTGTAAGTTAACTAATATAAGGTTATAAAG